>DYDE01000035.1:17195-30358 GCA_020718065.1 Marinifilum sp.
ATGTTTCGCTTTGAAATGAAAAATTATTTTTTTTATAATGAATTATTTATACTTTTACTGCGACAAAATGCAAATTAACGAATACTATATATATGATATAATATATTTACTTTATTAAAACAATAATAATAATAATAGTGTTGATTTAAAATATTTCTCTTTGATTAAAAGGCAAAAGAATGAGATAAGAGAAATGGCTTAAGTGGACACATTCATTATGGGTGTGTTCCTTTTGCTTATCTCAGTTTATCTCGGGTGTTTGCCAATACCTAATCAAAGCTGATAATAAGTATATATGGAATGCACCCTTTTTTAATAGATTAAAAACAATAAAATGGGAAAAATAACGTTTAATAAAAAATAAAATAAAAATATGTGTAAATAGGGCTTGCCCCCCAAACAAAAAAACCTCCCCCGGGAGGCTGTAAACTCAATGCTAATTAAATTTGTACTAACCAAAAACCAAGAGAGGCACACAAAGATAATCCAAAATTATAGTTTTAACAAATATTAATTTGTATATATACTATACGGAGTAACCCGAAATAATTGATATAATTGTTTTATTACGTGAGGGAAAATAAGAGTAATTATTGTTTTATAAATTTTAAATAGTTTATATGCGATACGATGGGTCTCAAGACAGTGTGCTTGAAGATTGACTGCGATAGTGGGAAAATTATTATTAATTCAAAATTATAATGTAATTAACATGAAAAAAAACATAATAATAGCATTAATAAGCATTTTCTTTATAAGTACAATGCTAAGTTGCAGCAAAAATGAATCTAATGAAAAAGTTGCAAAAAACAATACAACTAACAATATTAATAGCAAACTAAAAAAATCAGGACATGAATTGCGTAAGGAAATTATTCAATATCCTATTGAATCGCAACGTGTTATTTTTGCTAGTAAAACTTCAGAAGAAAAAAGTGAAATATGGAAAGATAAATTAAATATTTCAATGCAAAACACCTCATTTAATGTTGTTCAGCAAGAATTATTAATGGAGTTGTATAATCAACTTACTCCAAATTTATTTGTTCCTAATTCAAATGAAAATCGTAAATTTTATGAATTTCATAAAATATGGATAACTAAAGCTATAAATGAGTTTCCTTTCTTTTTAATTAAGGGTATAGTTACAACTATTGATGATAACGGATTTGTTTTAGCACCTCCTAATCCAAATGATTGTGATTGCAGCAAATCATCGGATTGGTGTCCAAGCAGAACAAAATGTTTGGGACCTTCCTGCAATTCAAGTTCAACTGGATGTGGTACATTATGGATATATGCTTGTGATGGTAAATGTGGTGTTGAAACTAATTGGTAATAAATCTATTTTGTATTAATGTTTTATTAATGCCTTAATTTATTTTTTTATTTTTTAAGGCATTAATAATTAAAAATTAGTTTTATGAAAATATTAAAATTGATAATCGTTTTTATTATTGGATTTTTATTATACTTTGCAATAAATGCAACATTTATGTTTCAACATTTGAGCATAACATTTTTCACAGCTACAATTATTTATTTAATTATAGGGACAATTATTCAATACAGATATAAAGTCAAACAAAAAAGAATTATTTCATTTTTAATATTAATTACACCATTTCTTTTTGCATTGGGGATGGCATATAATAATAAGCTTCTTATACCATTTTATACTCCTGGGCTTTTTTTAGTGGCAATTTTGAATTTTTTCCTTGGTTTTTTCCTTGCATTTATATATAAAAAAAGAAAGTATTTGTTTTATACTTCTTTAATTCTATGGTTTGTATTAATTTTATATGTTGGTTTAGTAGTTTTTCCACAAATTGAATATAAAGAAAATAACATCATTGAGAAAAAACCTTTAATTCAATACACTTTGCTGGGTTTAAAAAATGATACTTTAACATCGGAACAATGTAAAAACAAAGTAGTAGTTATGGATTTTTGGACTACTACTTGTGGTGTCTGCTATCGTTTATTCCCAAAAATACAAGAATTATCGGATCATTATAAAAACAATAAAGATGTAATTATAATTGCGGTAAATGATGGGAAAACGGATTCTATTTCTAAATTTATGAAAGCAAAAGGTGTTGATAAATATACTTTTCCTTTTATGTATGATATTAGTAAAACTTTGAATTCTTTTCTACAAATAAAAGCTTATCCTTTAACTTGTATTATTGATAAAAAAGGCAATATAAGATATAAGCATAGGGGATGTGGTCATGATGAGGTAGCGGTGATGGTGCCTAATCTAATTGAGCAAATAGATGTGTTATTGGCTGAATAAAGAAAGAAATGCGCATAATAAAAGGGCTGTTACTATTTTATAAGAGATTGCTTATTCCATTGGTTATTATATCTGTTACTTTAAATTTGATGGGGATGGCGATTACTGGCAAGTTTTCTTTGCACGGACTCGGCATTACTTATATCTTTTTATCTCCTCTTTTACAATATTTCATTTATGAAATAATATATCCTGAAGAATATTATTTTTACTATAATCTTGGGTTAAGTAAAACTATTTTGTGGTTTTCTACTTTATTAATAGGTTATGTAATTGGTTTAACCATGATATTATTATGAGTGGCTTGTTTGTTGACAGTGTTATAAAAAATTATGGAACAAAACAGGTTGTTACTGATGTTTTTATTTCGTGTAAACAGGGAGAAATTATTGGTCTGTTGGGCAGAAATGGCTCTGGTAAGTCAACATTACTAAAGATTATTTTCGGGTCGCTGGTTGCTGACAGAAAATTTGTAAAGGTTGATAATAAATTGATAAATGGGTTGTTCGACAATCGAAATCTTGTTAACTATTTGCCACAAGACAGTTTTTTGCCGGATCATATAAAAATAAAAAGGTTAATTGGGCTGTTTTGTGATAAAACCGAAGCTGAACTTCTGTTTAAAAATGAATATATAAGTCCTTTACTTGAAAGAAAATGTAAGCAATTGTCTGGAGGGGAGAAAAGACTTTTGGAGGTGTTGTTAATTGTGAATTCGCGGGCAAAGTACATTTTAATTGATGAGCCTTTTAATGGTATTGCTCCTGTTTATAAGGATTATATAAAAAATGTGATAGTAAAGCAATCTAAATATAAAGGTTTTATAATTACCGACCACGATTACCGGAATATTCTAGATGTTTCAACAAGGATTGTTCTGATATATGACGGCGGTACAAAAGAGATCAAACACAAGGATGAGCTAAAATATTGGGGGTATATACCCAATTGAATAATAATAAAATATTACATATACAAGAAATTTCATCTGGAGAATTAATTGATGTTTTCTAATGGGCAGGCAGTAATAACACAATTGCTTAACCAAAGTAATAGTGTAAATACTACTACACTTAAAAGTGGTATTTATATATACCAGATAATAGATAGTAAGGGAAAAATGATTAATACTGGTAAGTGGATAAAAGCAGTGGAATAAGATAGATATTTCAGAGAACTATCCCATGTTTTGAGTTTTACAAAGTATTATACAAATCGGGTAATTATAAAAAAAATCGTACGGTCGGTACTCTCCATTGAAGAGTACCGATAAAACGATCGTACGGTCGGTACTCTCCACTGAAGAGTATCAATAAAACGATCGTACGGTTGATACTCTCCGCTGAAGAGTACCTATAAAACGATCGTACGGTCGATACTCTCCACTGAAGAGTACCCATAAAACGATCGTACGGTCGATACTACTTTTCGGAGACTATCAATAAAACGGTCGTACATACATTACTCTTCTTTGGAGAGTATCGACCATACGCACTATTTGCAATACTTTCACTTTTTTGGTGATAAGTAATAAGGTTTTTTTTAAGATATTTACTTTATAAAGAATAAAAATATTTAATTTTAAACCTATATAGTTTTTATTTTACTTTTGTAAGTAATATTTAAATTACAAATGAATTTATTATATATATATTAAACTATTATACATGCATATTAAAGGTATAGCTGTGAAAACTATAAAGGATTTTGTTGAAAAGCAATATCCTCTTGATTATAAAAACTGGATTAAGGCATTACCAGAAGATTCAAAAAAGATATTCTTATCACCTATAGATGTTTCTAAGTGGTACACGGTGCAATATGGAGCTATTGAGCCAACAAAAGCAATAGGAAAATTATTTTTTGATGGCAATACAAATAAAGCTGCTTATGAATCTGGTAGATTTAGTGCACAAACTGCTTTAACAGGCATTTATAAGGTTTTTGTAATGATTGCTTCTCCTGCTTTTATTATTGAAAGGGCAAGTCGTATCATGTCTTCTTATTATGAACCATCTTCTATACTTGTTAAAGAAAAAAAGGAAAAGCATTGTATTGTTCATATTCAGAAATTACCTGATAAAAATCCAATTATAGAAATGAGGATTGCTGGTTGGATAAGTAAGGCATTTGAAGTGACTGGCTGCAAAGAAGTGAAAGTGGAAACCCCTAAATCATTATCTAAGGGAGATGAATATACTGAAATATTCATAAGATGGAATTAAAATAGAAAAAGTTTAATCAAAAGAATTCCTCGAGGCTCTGCCTCGGGGTGTAAATCAGCAATTTGTTGTTGTTTTTTCTTTGCCACAGATTTCACAAATTATCACAGAACTATCTGCGTGAATCTGCGCAATCTGTGGCTAGTATTGCCCAGATACCCCGAGGCTCTGCCTTGGGGTTATTCATTTACTAATTGTTTAAATCATTATTTTTTAACCAAAACCCCGTTATTGTAATTTTCTGTTTTCTCTAGAGTTCCGTCTTGTTTGTAATAGGTTACATTTCCATGCAATTTGTTATTGAGATAAGTACCCGTTCGTTTTGTTTTTTGCCCTACAAGTGTTTCGAAAGTTTCATCAGGAAAACCATCTGTTCCCTTTTTTATTTCTTTCTTCCACTCACCAGCATCGTAATATTCGGTAAAAGTCCCATTTAACATTCCATTTTTATAATTGAGTTTTTGCTTTGGAATTTTACTGGGAAAACTATCTGTAAACTCACCATTAATTCTTTCTGTTTTCTTGAGAATCCCGTCAACATAGGTTTCTTTTATATTAATGCTGCCATTTTCAGAATAAACCAACCAAACACCTACTTTAAGTGATTTGCTATAAGAACCAGATTCAAAAATTAAACCTGTTGGAGTATAATAAGTTGCTTTGCCTTCTATATTGCCTTTAACATAAGTTACTTCAAATTTTGTTTTTCCATCTTCGAAAAAGGACTTATAAAGTCCGTTTAAAAGATCATCCTGATACCAAAAGACTTCATATAGTTTTCCGCTTAAGTAGTATGTTTTCCATGTTCCGGTTTTAATGTCGTTTTTATAAGTTTCTTCTGCAACAACAACTCCGCTATTGGAATATAATTTCCAGGTACTGTCCTTTTTCTGGTTATAATAATTACCTACACTTAAAAGTTTGCCATTTTCGTAATATTGTGCTGTTTTTGCTTTTAGTCCTTTTTCAGAAAACACCGAAATAGCCTGCAATTTCCCATTTTCATAATAAAACTTAAACTGTCCTACACGGTAATCATCTTTGAAAACACCTTCGTATTTAGGATTATTGTTGGTGTAGTACTTTCTCCATAAACCTTGTTTAAGACCTTTCTTATCTAATTTATTAATAGTATCTTTTTTAAATTTATCAATTTCAAATTTCTGGGAATTGGCTGAAAAAGATATAACAAAGATGATAAGAAAACATAAAATAGAACGGTTCATAAAATAGAAAATTAATTAGTAAATTAAATCGTTTGCAAAGCTAAATAAATCGGGATAAACGTAATCAATTAAAAAAGGATTAATATAAACTTTTGATAAATCATTGGTAATGAAAACAGTTTTCATTTTCATTTTTTTCCCAAATTGCATGTCGGAAATAGAATCGCCAACAATAACAGACTTTTTGAAATTAATATCAGGGAAATCTTTTTTAGCTCTAAGTGCCATTCCTACATTTGGTTTACGGAAAAAGCTTTCTTCTTCCCGCATGGCAGTACAATAGTATATATAATCTATTCTTCCATTGTGTTTTGTTATTTCCTCCATCATTTTATTATGGATGTCGAGTAGTTCATCTAATTGCATAAGTCCTTTCCCGACTCCCTGCTGGTTGGTAACAATAACAATTCTGTTAAAGACCGATGAAAGTTTGGCAAGAGATTCTAAATTTCCTTCAATAAATTGAAATTCCTCAAAATTCTTTACATAGTCTTCGTTGAGTTTTTTATTGATAACGCCATCTCTGTCAAGAAATAAACACCAGGTTGAATCTATTATTAATTTGTCTTTAGTCATTTGATGGAATTATTATTTAGAAAATATTGTTTTTTCAACAATTTCGCAAATAATATGTCCGATCATAATATGGGCTTCCTGAATGCGGGGGGTGTCTTTGGATGGTACATTAATCAATACATTACAATGTTCTTTTATTTTGCCTCCATTTTCACCGGTAAATCCAACAACTGTCATTCCTATTTCCTTAGCTTTGATGGTTGCTTTAATAATATTTTCAGAATTACCTGAAGTAGATAAGGCAAGTAAAACATCTCCTTTTTTGCCAAATGCTTCTACCGATCTTGAATACACTTCATTAAATGAAAAATCGTTGGCAATAGCAGTCATAAATGATGAATTAACATGGAGTGCTTCGGCATTTAAAGGTGGACGATTTATATAAAACCTGCCTGATAATTCGGCAGCAATGTGTTGGGCATCTGCTGCACTTCCTCCATTGCCACATAAAAGAACTTTGTTTGAATTCTTATATGTTTCTATTATTTTATCTGCAACTTTTTGAATATTATTAACCAAGTCTGCATTTTGCAATATGCTTTGTTTTACTTCAATTGATTGTTTAATTATGTCGGTTATATTTGTCATTGTATTTAATTATTAATTACTTGGTTATTCGTTATCATTTATGCACAAAGGGCACAATTTACTACACAAAGTAATACTGTATGATTTATAATATTCTTTTTTTTCATATTACTCTTTGTGTGCAGTGTAAAGTTTTTGTGAACGGTCGAGGCTAAAAACTGGTGGGCATTTCGGAGCACGTCACTGTCAACCTGCGATAAAGCTTATTAGTTGCAATACCTTTCAAATTAGCACTTTCCGCCTGCATGATTTTAGTCTTTTTTACCACTCAGTGTTTTTTCCTTTTCAATAATTATTTGCAAATCATCTCTATTTTTAGGCAAATTAGCTTTCGCTATTTCCCAAATCATTTCGTAATCAACTCCAAAATATTCGTGGGCAATTAAATTCCTAAGTCCGTACATTTTTCGCCAAGGAATTTCTGGATATTTCTCCTGTATGACAGATGGGATTTTTTTTGACGCTTCTCCTATAATCTCAAAATTTCTGATAACAGCATCTACAACGATATATGTCATTTTAAATTGTCTAAAGTCAAGATCACCGAGATATTCTTTAATCCTATTCATGGACTGAAACATATCTTCAAGGTAAAGAATATATTCTCTCTTAATCGGATTCATATATACTTTACACTATTTAAAATGATTTCTTTTAATTGCTCTTTTAGGGCTTTTTCTGATACCAGATCAACCTTCAACTTTAATTCATTTTCCAGAAAATACTGAAGATCAAAAAACTCCCATCCAACTGGTTTTTTGAATGAAACTAAAATGTCAATGTCAGAGTCTTTTGTTTGTTCATTTCGCGAAAAAGAACCAAAATATCCAATCTTGTCAACGTAATATTTTTGAAACAAAACAGGTTTTAATTCTTTTAATTTATTCTCTATGTCAATACTAGTTATCATAATTCAAAGTTAAGAAAAAATTTTATTTGATGCAAATATCCTTTCAGCATAGGTGGTAACTTAGTGATTAAACATTTCTTAGATTATTTATAAAAATTTTGTTTAAAAGCATGGAATTCATCTTTTTTAAGCACTATTCTTACCCAAAATGATTTAATAAAACCAAATCCATATCCAAATAATTGTATAAAGCTGGTAACAACAGAAAGTGTTCCAACTTTTATGTTATTGTTTTTCAAAGTAGAATCAATAAAAACGACAAAAATATAAAATAAGAGAGGAATAAGAAATAATAAATTTAAAATACTGAGAATTAATAAAATAAAACAGCCAGCAACAAAAGCAAAAGGAAGTGCATGAACAAGTTTTAGTGATCCGGGATGCCGTTTGTGTAGATTGATTCGGGCAATACCTGAATTGAAAACCTGTTTGTAGAATTGCCTGAAGTTTGTCCTGCGTTTATGATAAACAAATGCTTCTTTTATTAATGCTGTTTTAAAATCTGATTTAATGATCCTTAAACTAAAATCAATGTCTTCCCCAAATCTCATGGTTGAGAATCCTTTTGTAATTTCATAAACCTCTTTGGATATTCCCATATTGAAGCTACGGGGATGAAACTTATCAAGTTTTTTGTTTCCACCTCTTATACCTCCGGTTGTAAAGAAAGAAGTCATCGAATAATTGATGGCTTTCTGGATAGGTGTAAAGTTGTTGTCGGCTCTGTCTGGTCCGCCAAATGCATCTGTGTAATTGATTTGTAAATAATTGCTGACAATTTCAATATACTTTTCAGGTATAACACAATCGGAGTCAAAGAAAATAAAGTAGTTTCCTTTTGCAAGAGAAGCACCTTGGTTTCTGGCACCTCCAGGTCCAGTATTATCCTGATAGAAATACTGAATATTTAATTTATTTTTATATAGATCAACAACATCATTGCATTTAGTGGTAGAACCATCTTCCACAACTACAACTTCGAAATCTCTTAGAGATTGTTTTGTAAGACTTTCCAGTAACTCTTTAATTTCGTCAGGACGATTGTAAACAGGAATAATAATACTTATAGCGATCATCAAATTATTCTTTAATAATTTTCACCTCGGTTCTTCGGTTCATTTGTTTTCCCTGAGGAGTAGCATTATCTGCAACAGGTTTGGTATCGCCATAACCCACAGCTGTAATTCTGTTTGCTTCTATACCTTTGCTGATTAAATAGTTTCTTACACTATTTGCTCTGTTCTGAGATAATTTTAGATTATCTGCAGGAGTACCAACATTGTCAGTATGGCCTGATATTTCAATAACCATGGCTTTTCTGTTTAGGAGCAATGCAGCTAGGTCGTCGATACTCTTGTATGAATTTTTCTGGATGGTTGATTTACCGGTATCGAACAAAAGGTCTTTCAATACATAGGTTTTAGAAGGTTCATATTGTAAAGTAAGGTCAAACTGTATCATTCCTTTTGTGTCTGGCATATCAATGGTGCCATAATCAACATTGATGGAATAGTTTTTATACAGAATTTTATAAGTAGCATTTTTATGAACAAGCATATCAATTTTGCCATTATCATCGGTAATACCTGAGTAGCTTTTGTTTCTGGCAGAATCGGTAATAATAACAGTAGCACCAACATGTGGTTTGTTTTTAGAATTGGTTACAAGAATTTTTAACAGGGCTTCTTTGTCAGTAGGTTGCAATTCCTGAGCAACAACTTTGTTTTGTAATGCTGAAAGCACGATGATTGTTAATGTCAAACAGCTTATTTTGAAAATCTTAATCATAATTACGGTAGTTTAAGTAATAACTAATATAAATTATTTTCGGTATATAAATTTTCTGCACTACGAATTAAAACACTCATTTCAGCAGCAATTGCAAAATTAGACTGAACGACACATGGAACCAAAAATTTAACATCAATTAGTCTGAAGTCGTCTGATTTGAATGTTGCAATTAGTTGATCGGTTTCGTATGTAAACTTATTGTCATGCAAAGTTAAGGTCTTTATTTGATTTTTTTCTTTTAAAATTAAAACTAGTTTTCCACTTATTTTACTCAGATAGTAGCCGTTGTCAGTTTCATTAAAACTTTTTATTGTAAGGTGAAATTTTGGTTTATCTTTAAAAGGGGCACCAGAAGTGGGACAAAAAGTGGTACAGTTGCCACACTCATTACAAAAGTCTGCAATATTTAATACCTGGTATTGTTGTGTAACTTTAAAAATAGCATCTTCTTCAAATGCAATGGTGTCATTTTCTTTTTTGACAGCTTTTTGCAAATGGTAAGTAATAGGTTGTTGCTCATAAGCATAATTGGCTCTGTTGGGACAAACTGTAACACAAACATTACAAATATCATCACAGTATAAACATCTTGATGCTTCCTGCTTTGCTTCAACTTCGGAGAGAGGAGCAATATCAACAGTTTGTTTATTATTGTTTAACAGCGTTTTTTCTGAAATATCAATACCATAGTTTCTTCTACTACGTTTATAGAGGTAATTTTCTTTGATAAGTTCTTTTTTAGCTTTGGTTTCGGGTAAGTTGAACTGAATTTGAGAAGAACTTATAATATTCTCAGCTACTTTTCTTCCATCAGCAACAGCCGTAATAATGTTTTTTGCTCCCCTCAAGGCATCACCACCAATGAAAACATTTTTTATTTTGGTTTCAAAAGTATCAGGATTTGCTTGTAAAAGGAAAGTATTTAGAAAATCAATATGTACATCTTGTCCTATAGCAGGAATAACAGCATCAAAATCAATGGTGAAATCAGAGTTTCCTATTTTTACAGGTTGTGCCCTTCCACTTTGGTCTGTTTCGCCAAGTTTAAACTTACTACAAACCAAAGATTTTAGTTTTCCATCAGCAACAATAACTTTTTCAGGAGTAGTAAGTTCCATTATTTCTATTCCTTCATTGATAACTGCTTTTATTTCATCTTCATCTGCCGGCATTTCTTTGATGGTTCGGCGATAGATCAAAACAACCTTTGAATCTTTGTCTATAAGACGTTTAACAGTTCTAACTACATCCATTGCAGTGTTCCCGCCACCAATAACAGCAACCTTGTTTCCCAATTGATACTTTTTCCCTCTTCTGATATCTGAAAGAAATTTTAGAGGATCATAAATACCATTAGCTTCTTCACCTTCAATGCGCATCTTTTTGGCTACCTGAGCTCCAACAGCAAGGTAGATAAATTGAAATTCATTCTGTAGTTTTTCAAATGCTTCACTATTGATCTTGGAATTATAAGAAATTTTAACACCCAATTGCTCGATGCGTTTAATATCTTTTTGAATGGCTTCGTTTGTTAATCTGAATGCAGGTATGGCATCGGAAACCATACCACCGGGCATGTCTTTAGTCTCAAATACATTTACATCGAAACCAGAAAGTGCCAGATAGTATGCACATGAAAGACCGGATGGACCGGCACCTATCACCGCTACTTTAATATTATTCGGCTTTATGTTTGTTGAAATGTTATTTCCTTTGTTTTGTTCGGATACAAATCTTTTTACTTCCCGAATTAAAAGATTATTGTCGTAATTGATACGTGTGCATTTGGTCTGGCATAAATGATCGCAAACCATCCCCAGTACATTTGGAAAAGGGTTGGTAGCAATGATCGTTTGGTAAGCTTTATCATATTCACCCCGGGCAGTATAATACATGTATTCAGGTATGTTTTGTTCTCCCGGACATGTATTAATGCAGGGAGCAGCTATACAATCGAAGTATTTAAGTTCTTTTTTGGTTTTGATAGAGGGTTCGTGAAATGCTTTCCTCTGATACTTTGTATTGTTACAAACTGTTTTTGCATACTCATGGAGGTATTCAAGGGCAACTTTTTTATTGATATTGTTTAATTCAGTTGTATTGCCATTGATTTCTTCGAGGTATTGAGAAAGCCTGCCGTAACCACCGGGTTTTAGTATATCGGAACAAACTGTTACAGGAGATAAACCACACTTTAGAATGTCCACTATATTAAAACAATCAGCTCCTGCTGAAAAAGAGATATTTAGTTTTCCTTCAAAGGCTGTTTGCATCATATCAGCAACATTTATACTGATCGGATGCAATGCCCTGCCACTCATATACATCATTTTTTCATTGGCATTGAAAATGTTTTTGTGGTTTATGCTTTCCAATGTATTGGTTAACTTGATACCGAAAAATACATTGTTCTTTTTGGCTGAGTTATTAAGAGAATTGATTATTGTTATTGCATCTTTATATTTCAGATCGTGCTCAAAAGCAATATCGGGTATATTTGTTTTGAAACCCAGTTGTTCGTTGAGTATCTTTCTTAATTTCTCATCTCCAAGCAGGGTAGGATTGAGTTTGATTATGGTATTTAGTTTTTTGTTTTCGATGAGGTATAGCCCTATTTTTTCAATCTCTTCGGGAGGGCAGCCATGCATGGTAGAAAGGGTAATGTTGTTCGATATACAATCGGGTATATCTATTTCTTCAATTGCCGGATAAAGCGATTTTAGCTGTTTTATTTTTTCCTCCTTTTCCGCTTTGCAATTATTCATCTTTTCGAAAAACCATTGTACGTTGTCCTTTAATATACCATCCATATTATAGCCAACGCTCATGTTGAAAATAGTTCCAAGTTCTTTGCTGTTATTCCATCCAAATTTATGTTTGAGCACATGAATAAGAATCCAGGCATGGAGGTATTCCTCGAATGATTCTTTAATTTTAAGTTCCTGCGACCATTCGCAGTTATATCCTTCGTCCTGCATATCGATACAGGGTTTCGATACTTCAAGTTCATCCAGTGTTTGAATGGTCTTCAATTCTATATATCTTGCACCACAAAGCCATGCACTAATTATATTTTGTGCCATTTGCGAATGCGGACCAGCAGCAACTCCTATTGGTGTTTCCAATTTTTGTTCAATCCAGCAGGTTGATAATTTATCTTTTTCAGAAGGTTTGTAAAATATATTTTCAGGAATGCCAAGTATTTGTTTATTAGTGGCATCTGCAAACAATAAATGATAAAGTCTTTGTATGGAAATAGTGGAAAATTTATCGGACATCGGAGGTATTGTATTAAATATTATTTATTTTTGAAAGATTAATTGATATTAAAAGATTCCTCACTTTGTTCGGAATGACAGTATTTAAAGTGTGGTAAGGGAGTTTATTTGCGGGCAAAGCCCGCAAATAAACTCCTCAATTAACAATAATCATGTCATTCCGAATGAAGCAAAGCGGAATGAGGAATCTATATTATTTTGAATATTAATCTGCATATTGAAATTGTCTATTTTATATTTTTAATTTTTTTATTAGCTGTAAAAATAATACAA
>DYDE01000174.1 GCA_020718065.1 Marinifilum sp.
GGAGATGATTACATGCCCATCGGAAGGTATTACATGTGCATGTGATGTTATTACATGTCCTCCGGATGGTTTTACATGTCCTCCGGATGAGTTTGCATGTCCGTCGGAAGAGTTTGCATGTCCTCCGGATGAGTTTACATGTCCTTCTGAAGAGTTTGCATGTCCTCCGGAAAAGTTTACATGAAGATCGGAAGGTTTTGCAAGTTGATTTACGATTTTTGATTTATGATTTAAGATAGCTCGACTCTGCTCACTACAAGTTTTGGATTAGCGGTTATTTTTTACCACAAAGGAGCACGAAGGGGTTTTCACAAAGGGGCACAGAGGAATTTACGATAGTTCGACTCTGCTCACTGCAAGTTTTGGGTTAGCGGTTGTTTTTTACTACAAAGGGGCACGAAGGGGTTTTATACCGAGTTGCGTTCAAAGATACAATTTCAATGCACTTCGCTTTTGAAATTGTTTTTGAACTGCTTCGGTATAATACCAAATAAGCATTCATTTTCGGATATTTCCTCTATGAATGCTACTTGGTATTACAAAGGGACACAAAGGAATTTACTAATGATTTGAAATGAAGTTTTCATACATTTAAAACAAAAAAACCGCCCTATTTATAAAAACAGAGCGGCTTTTGAGGTTATACCGAGTTGCGTTCAAAGATACAATTTCAATGCACTTTGCTTTTGAAATTGTTTTTGAACTGCTTCGGCATAATACCAAATAAGCATTCATTTTCGGAAATTTCCTCTATGAATGCAACTTGGTATTAGAGGTATAAACCCTTTTTTAACAATATATTTACATACCGTATCTATCTATTATTTCCTGTTTGGTTTTGCCAAGTATTTCGTATTTCTTTCCTACTTTTATAAAACCTTCCAAAGCTTTTTCCAAATGATGTATTTCATGACCAGCCGATACCTGTGTTCTAATTCTTGCCTGACTGTTTGGAACAACAGGGAAAAAGAAACCAATAGCATAAACACCTTCCTGGAAAAGATCTTTCGAGAAGTTTTGTGCAAGGCTTGCATTAAACAACATAACCGGAACAATAGGTGTATCACCTTCTTTCAGTATGAAACCAGCTTCGGTTAATCCTTTTCTCCAAAATGCAGTATTCTTTTCAAGTTTATCTCTTCTGTCGGTACTTTTAGATAAAATTTCAAGCACTTTCAAAACACCAGAAACAACAACAGGAGCAATGGTATTTGAAAACAAATATGGACGTGCTTTCTGACGACACATTTCTACCAGTTCTTTTCTTCCTGAAACACAACCACCGGATGCACCTCCAAGACCTTTACCAAATGTAGTTGTAATCAAATCAATTTTTCCAACTACACCACATTTTTCGTGGGTACCTCTGCCTGTTTTTCCAATAAATCCTGATGAATGAGATTCGTCAACAAAAAGCAAAGCATCATATTTTTCGCAAAGAGCAACCATTTCATCTAAAAGTGCAGTATCTCCATCCATTGAAAATACACCATCAGTGATAACTACTTTCAACCTTTTATCAGCATGAAGTTGTAATTTTTCTTCAAGGTGCTCCATATTAGAATGTTTGAATGTGTCGTGTATTGCACTACAAAGACGCATTCCGTCAATGATAGAAGCATGTACCAAACGGTCAGAGATCATTACATCCTTGTCGGTAAGTATTGCTTCAAATACACCTGCATTAGCATCCATACATGATGGAAAAAGAATAGTGTCTTCGGTTCCAAGGAATTCAGTAACCTTTTTTTCCAGTTCACGGTGAATGTCCTGTGTTCCACAAATAAAACGTACAGAAGACATACCATAACCTCTGCTGTCTAATCCCTCGTGTGCTGCCTTAAGAATTTCGGGATGGCTCGATAGTCCCAGATAATTGTTGGCACACATATTAATAACTTTTTTAATTGGAGATCCTGCAGGAAATTCCACTTCAATATCAGCAGCCTGAGAAGAATGAATGTATCTTTCTTGTTTGAAAAGACCTTTATCTTGCAATTCTTTCAGTTGTGCCTGATAGATAGCCCTATTTTTATCACTATAACTCATAATTTTGGTTCCTTTTAGTTTAACCTACAAATTCTATTACTAAATCAGTGATTTTATTAACTGAGTCAAATGCTTCTGGTGAAGCTTTTTCGTCAGGTATGGAAATTTTGTATTTATTTTCCAAGAATCTTTTTAATGAAACCATGGAAAATGAATCAACAATACCCCCAGAAATAAGTGGTGTGTCAAAAGTTATTTCATCATTTTCGTCTTCTGCATATTCTGCAATTACATATTTCAATACGATGTCTTTAATTTCGTCTCTGTTCATTTGGTTTTCTCCTTAATTTTTTAGTTTTAATAATTATTTTAATTGATTAATCATTTTCAAGTGTTGATGTATCACCAATCTCTTCGCCCCATTCTTTGGCATGTAATATTCTTCTCATAATCTTACCACTTCTTGTTTTAGGAAGAGAATCAATAAATTCAATTTCCTGTGGCATAGCTAATGGTGAAAGCTTTTTGCGGATAAAGTTCATAATATTTAATTCCAAATCCTGATCAGCTGTAAAGCCTGCTTTTATTGTAACAAATGCTTTTACAACTTCCATATTTACCACATCAGGTTTAGACACTACAGCAGATTCCGCTACAGCTTCATGTTCTAAAAGAGCAGATTCAACTTCAAACGGACTAACTAAGTGTCCACCTGTATTTATTATATCATCATCTCTTCCGATAAACCAGAAATAACCGTCTTTGTCTATAGTTGAACGGTCACCAGGTAAATACCAACCATTTTTAAATTTGTTTTTATAAGTTTCTTCATTATTCCAATAGGTTCTCATCATTGATGGCCAACCTGGTTTTATTGCAATAAGTCCTATTTTGCCTTCTTCTTTAATAGGTTCATAAGTATCAGGATCAATTATGGTAGCTGTAATTCCTGGGAATGGTTTGCCCATGGAGCCAGGTTTTACTTTCATTCCAGGATAATTAGAAATCATAATAGAACCAGTTTCTGTTTGCCAATAACTATCAAGGAATTGCAATCCAAACACTTTTTCTGACCAAACAACTGCTTCGGCATTCAATGGTTCTCCAACGCTTGCCAAATTGCGTAATGATGAAAGATCGTACTTCTTTATTATTTCATCCCCTGCTTTCATTAATGATCTTATTGCAGTTGGTGCAGAATACCATACAGTAACTTTATATTTTTCAATAAACTTATACCAGGCTTCTGCAGCAAATCCGCTATCTAGTACACATTGTGTAACTCCAGTACTGAATGCACCAATGATTCCATAAGATGTTCCTGTTACCCAACCAGGATCTGCAGTACACCAATAAATATCATTTTCCTGATTATCTAAAACCCACTTTGTTGTAAGATATTGAGAAATTAGAGAATAATGAACATGTTTTACACCTTTGGGCTGTCCGGTTGTCCCTGATGTGTAATGCAAAATAGAAGGAGATTCAGCTTTTGTAGGATAAATATCTATTTTTTCAATAGGGGTAGCTTCTTCTAAAGAAAATGCAACTTCTCTTTCGCGTAAAGGATATTTCCCATCATAATCTACAATGATGATATGTTTCAGGTATGGCATTCTATCTAAAATCTTTCGTATTTTAGCTAAATGCTTTTTCTGGGTAATAATTGCAGTAGTTTCAGCATTATCAAGTCTGACAAATAATGACTCATCACCAAAAGCTGAAAATAATGGTTGTGCTATAGCTCCTATTTTCAATATTCCTATTAAACCAATATAGAGTTCAGGGACTTTATCCATGAAAAGACATACTCGGTCTTCATTTTTGACACCTAAGCTTCTTAGAAATGTGCCAATTGTATTACTAGCCAAACGAATATCATTATAGGTGAATTTCTTTTCAACTCCACCTAATCCTTCCCAAAGAAGAGCCATTTTATTGGCTTTACCCATTTCACATATTCTGTCTGAACAATACCAGCCAATGTTTATTACATCACCTGCTTTATAGCCAAGTTCCTTTTCAGAAATAGACCAATCAAAATTCTTTACTCGTTCGTCATAATTCACAATATTTGACATATATTTTCTCCTTTTTCTAAATGTTATAAATAGTTAAATGAATATATTTTGTTTAGTGTTTTTGTGTTGCGAATATATGAAAATTTAATTCTCATAATTATTTATTTTGTATTTTAATACAATTGAGTTTTATATTTACTCAAATGATAAAAAATAATTAATATGACAAATATAATTTTTTTTTAAATATATACTATTTTTTTAAAAATATTTATATTCATACCAATACTTATTATAAACAAGCTGGAATAATTGATACATTAATGAAAATGATAGTAGTATGGGGATGTGAAATATAAAAAGCATAGTAGTGCTACTATGCTTTTTATAATAAATGTGTATGAGATTAATATTGTAAAGGGCTTCTAAAAATTAGATTTTTTGAGGCGGACAAAATTTTAAAACCGGAGTTTACATTAGTAAATGAGGATTTTAATCCCGATTAATCGGGAGAAGTCCAACGAAGAAAAAGTAATTTTTAGAAGTCCCGTGTAATTATTTTTGAGCCAGACTTTGTGGATTAAACATCCCAAGTTCGTCGGCAACTTTTGTAAATGCAGCAATAGCTTTATCAATTTGTTCAATACTATGAGCAGCTGAAATCTGAACACGGATACGATCTTTTCCACGAGGTACAACTGGGAACGAGAAAGCAATTACATAAATTCCTTCATCCAGCATTTTGTTTGCAAAACTAACGGCCAGTTTAGTACAGTTATGGTATTTGCCAAATAAAATAGCCACAATTGGATGATCGCTGGGGATAATATCGAAACCAGCTTCGGTCATTTTTGCACGGAAATATTTAGTATTCCTTTCCAATTTATCACGTAAGTCAGTCGATGACATTAATATGTCCAGAACTTTTATAGTAGAGCTAACAACAACAGGAGCAACAGAATTTGAGAATAAATATGGACGAGCCTTATTGCGTAACCAGCTAATAATTTCTTTACTTGAAGAGATACAACCACCTGATGCACCACCAAGTGCTTTCCCAAATGTTGTAGTTATAATATCAACACGACCCATTACATTGCGATATTCGTGAGTTCCTCTTCCTCTTTTCCCAAGAAAACCTGAAGAGTGGCTATCATCAACCATAACAATGGCATCGTATTTTTCTGCAAGGTCGCAAATTTCATTTAGTTTTGCAATGTCACCGTCCATACTGAATGAACCGTCGGTAGCAATTACGCGAAAACGACAATTTTGAGCTTCTTTCAAACATCTTTCTAACCCTTTTCCTGTTTCAAGAGATGAAGATCTTATTGATTCCATATCACGCATATCCCCATGCATGTATATCCATCTTTGTGCTTTCGACAAGCGAATACCATCTATAATAGAAGCATGGTTTAATGAATCTGTTATAATTGCATCTTCTTCTCCAAATAATGGTTCAAACAATGCACCATTTGCATCAAAACATGAAGAGAACAGAATGGTATCTTCCATGCCAAGAAATTCAGATACTTTTTTTTCTAATTCTTTATGTATGTCTTGTGTGCCACATATAAAACGAACAGATGACATACCAAAACCTCTTGAATCGAGTCCTTCATGAGCAGCAGCAATTAAATCGGGGTGAGAAGACAAACCTAAGTAGTTGTTTGCACAAAAATTAATACATTTTTGTTCTTTAACAATAATTTCTGCTCCCTGTGGGCTTTCTATAACGCGTTCTGTTTTAAATAATTTTTGATCTCTTAATGATTCCAATTCTTCCTCAAGAAATATTTTAATCTTTTTTTGCATAATTCTTTTTTATTTTAATCGTTTTCTTTCTTTTGCTGTTGATTTAGATATAGGCTGTTTTGGAATAATAATTATTAGATTAATCCTTGTTTGTGTTTTTCTCCAATTACTTTTAGCATATCTTGTGTCATAGCATCAAGGTCGAAACTTGGGTTCCAACCCCATTCTTCACGGGCAGCTGTATCATCAACAGCATTTGGCCAGCTGTCGGCAATAGCCTGACGAAAATCGGGTTTGTATTCAATAACAAAATTGGGTATATATTTTCTAATACTATCTGCCAATTCTTTAACTGAAAAACTCATTGCTCCAACATTAAAGTCAGAGTGATGTTTCAAAGAGGAAAAATCGGCTTGCATCAAATCAATAGTTGCTTTCAAACAATCAGGCATATACATCATCGGAAGACGGGTATCTTCTTTTACAAAGCATGTATATTTACCATATTTAACAGCATCATAATAAATTGCAACAGCATAATCTGTGGTTCCTCCACCTGGTAAAGTTTCGTTGCTAATAATGCCAGGATAACGTAAACCACGAACATCAAGATTGTATTTTTTAACATAATAATCAGCAACTAATTCGCCAGCTACTTTGGTAATTCCATACATTGTAGTTGGGTGCAAAACTGTTTCCTGTGGTGCACATTCAATAGGGGTGCCTGGTCCAAAAACAGCAATTGAACTTGGTATCAATACTTGTTCAATTTTATATTCACGAGCTATTTCTAGTACGTTTATAAGACCGTTTATATTTACATTCCATGCCAACATTGGATTTTTTTCTCCTGTTGCTGACAATATAGCTGCAAGATCAATAATTATATTAATATTATATTTTTTAATCATTGAAACAATAGAGTTTTTATCAGTGATGTCAACTATTTCAAATGGACCAGATTTAAGTAGTTTTTCTGATGCTATGTTGTTAATATCTGATGCAATCACATTTTCTCCACCGTATATATTGCGAAGTGCCATTGTCAGTTCAGAACCAATTTGTCCTACTGCTCCAATAATTAATATTTTCTTCATATTTATAATATTTTGATTTAATATAATTAAAAAACGTGCAAAATTACATTATTTTCAATAATAAGAAGTATTCATTTGATTCTTTTTTCAAAATATTAGATGTAATTTTTTTATTTAGTTTTTAATAAAAAGCGTTATTTTGCATTCTAATTAATTAATTTGTTATGACAACTCAAAAGATAATGCTTTATAATTCAATTTCCCGTGAAAAGGAATTGTTTGCTCCTTATAATCCTCCTTTTGTTGGTATGTATGTTTGCGGTCCTACTGTTTATGGAGATCCTCATTTAGGACATGCACGTCCAGCTATTACGTTTGATATGGTATTCAGATATTTAAAACATGTAGGTTATAAAGTTAGATATGTTAGAAATATAACAGATGTTGGGCATTTGGTAAACGATGCTGACGAAGGTGAAGATAAAATAGCAAAGAAAGCTATTCTCGAACAA
>DYDE01000175.1:0-1598 GCA_020718065.1 Marinifilum sp.
TGGGTGGGTTAACAGCAGTCCCTATTTATTTATTTGCTTAATTTAAACTTTTACCCCAGCTAGTTTAGTTTATCCCAAAAACTTTAATATAACTATGTTTGTTTTTATTTTATCAATTGTATAAACAGCAACCTCAGGTTTATAATAATTTTTTTAGGTTATAAAGCAAAAGCACCCGCTATTAACGAATGCCTGCGTAACAAAGACTTTAAAAATCCTTAAATTTTAATTGGTAGGAGGATTGGTATAGGCCTCAGTAGTAAGATCATTCAAAGACTTCGATTTTTTAGAGAGAACAAATCTGCACTTAGCAAATTTATTTACTGGCCAGCCTCCCCATAGAACGTAATTTCCATATTGATCTTTCATATTGTAAAATGCTTGGGTTTGGTTTGTCCATACCCAGGTCATTTTATCGCCTGTAGAATTGAATGATACTCCAACATCAGTGAATTTGTGGTAAACAACCTTCTTTAGCCATTGTGCCTGAATGCCAAAGAGAGATAATATTTCTGCTAATGTGTTGGTAGCGCCACCACCAATACCTTCGAGTTTAAATTCGATTGTAAACACATCAGGTGTGCCATCTGCAACAAAAAATTCTCCACCATTAAATGTTAAATTGGCATAATTGAAATATTGATTTATTTTTGCTGCTATTTCTGTAAATTTATTATTTCCATAAACAACATAAGTAGCCATTGGTCCGGCAGTTGATAAAATAGTATTATCGCTACTTAAATAAAAAGCAGTTATTGGAATTAATTTATTTTGTATTTTATCCATAATGTTAACACCAGACGAATCGTAAGCTTCGGTAACAACCCACACACCTTCCATCTTTGTTTTTGTAGGTGTTTCGTCTTTTGTACAACTTGTAATTGTAATAGACACAAATAATGCAAGTATAACTGCATAAAATAGTTTATTCTTCTTTTTCATAGCTAAAAAAATTATTGTAAATCAAAGTTAAAAAAATTAATAATACGATTCTAATTAAAATTGCAATTTCGATTGATGTTTATCTTTAAATTCCATTTTATTGAAATTCTACCTCCACAATAACAATTTTTATACCAAAGCAAAATAGTTGTTTTAAAATAATAAATGTTTAAGGTAATTTTATAAATCAAGAATGACAGAGATTTCTCGTTTTGATTTGCCAAAAACGATAGGGTTCGGAAAGACATAATAGATTGATTGTTATGAGGAAATGAGGCTTTCTTATATTTTCTAATTTTTACTTTTTTAATATCCTTTGAGTCCTTATGTTTTAAATAAAGAAATTTAATCTGTGATAATCCATTGCGCCAGTGTTCAATAATTTCATAAAAATAAATTTTAGTTATCACCAAGCCTGATTTTTTTTAATTTTACAAAGTATAAAATCAAATCGGTATATATTTTGCTTTAACATTTCTAAATCTGTAAAAATGAAAACATTATTTATCAGCTTGTTGTTTGTAATTTCATTAAATCTGCAAGCATCGTTCGACGAACATTTCTTAAATAAAACCCTTCGCCTCGATTATTACCACTCAGGAAACAGTGTTGAGGATTCCTATTCTTTTGATGAGTTGATAGAAGAACTATATTGG
>DYDE01000175.1:1696-7193 GCA_020718065.1 Marinifilum sp.
TTATTCAACATTATTTCAAGAATGGCAAACTACTGCTGAAGCCAAAACAACTAGCAGAACATATTCCGAAACAGTAGTATTTCCTTTTCCAAAAAAAACAGTTGTGGTAGAATTTTATAAAAGAAACAAGAAGAATACCTGGGACAAAAGATATGAATATACTGTTGATCCTACCAATTATTTCATATCAAAAGAAATGAAAATAAAGTGCGATACGTTTAAGGTAAACAATGCCGGAGATCCTGCAAATAAGCTTGATATTGTTATTATTGCCGAAGGTTATACAGCAGCAGAAATGGGAAAGTTCGAAAAAGATTGTAAGCGTTTTGCAGGCTATCTTTTTAAAACAAGCATTTATAAAAAGAACAAAAACAATATCAATATCTGGGGTGTTAAATCAATATCTGCCGAATCGGGAACAGACTTTCCGGGTTTGGGAACATGGAAAAAGACCATTGTTAATGCTTCATTCTACACCTTCGACACAGAAAGGTATTTGATGACAACCGATAACAAGAACATAAGAAATATTGCAGCAAACGTTCCTTATGATCAAATTTATATTCTGGTTAATACCGACCATTATGGTGGTGGAGGTATTTTTAATTTTTACTCTACATGTGCCAGCGATAATAGCAATTCAGATTTTGTATTTACCCATGAGTTTGGTCATGCTTTTGCCGGATTAGGTGATGAATATTACAGCTCCGAAACTTCATACAACGACTTCTATCCTTTAGATGTTGAGCCATGGGAACCTAATCTAACAACTTTGGTTGATTTTGATAAAAAATGGAAGAGTATGGTAGCTAAAACCACTCCAATTCCTACACCTAATAGAACAGAATATCTTGATAAAGTGGGTGTTTTTGAAGGTGGTGGTTATGTGGCAAAAGGGGTTTACAGACCTGTTAATGACTGTACTATGAAATCAGTAAAATTCGATTATTTTTGTCCAGTATGTACGCAGGCAATTCAAAAAATGATAGATTTTTATTCAAAATAATCTGATGTATTGATAATTGTAAAGACAATTATTTTTACTTTTGCGCAATAAATTATCATTTAATCATAAAATATAATAAAAACAGGAGGACAAAATGCCTATTACAAAACTTGAACAGATGTTCGAAGCTTTAAAAAGCAAACCAAAAAAAAGATTAGTAGCTGCTTTTGCAAATGATTCGCATACAATTGGAGCGGTTAGCAATGCTGTTGACAAAGGAATAGTTGAAGCTACATTAGTTGGTGATGAAGCAACCATTCGTAATGTTTGCAAACAAGAGAATATTGATGTAAACAAATTTAAGATTGTTCAGGAAGCTGACGAAATGAAAGCTTCTGAAAAAGCTGTTGCACTTATTAATGCAGGTGAAGGCAATATTCTGATGAAGGGTTTGGTTAGTACCGATAAATACATGAGAGCGATATTGAACAAAGAAAAAGGGTTGATGGAAAGTGCAAATGCTATTCTTAGTCATGTTACAGTAATAGAAACACAAAATTATCACAAATTGTTAATTGTTAGCGATGTTGCTATTATTCCTCTTCCTGATTTAAAACAAAAAATTGCCATTACCAATTATCTGATCAGAACAGCACATGCTTTGGAAAATAATAATCCTAAAATTGCATTACTTGCTGCAACAGAACAAATGTCTCTTGGAATGACCGCTTGCATTGATGCCGCTATTATTTCTAAAATGGGCGACAGAGGACAAATTAAAGGGGCTATTATTGATGGGCCTTTGGCTCTTGATGTTGCAATAGACAAAGAAAGTTGCGAAATTAAGAAATTAAAAAGCGAAGTTGGCGGAGATGCCGATTGCATATTGTTCCCAAATATCGAATCTGGTAATGTGTTTTTTAAAACAAATACCAAATTATGTAAAAGCGAATTAGCTGCTGTTGTTTTTGGAGCAAAGGTTCCTTGTGTGCTCACATCAAGAGGCGATAGCGAAAAAACAAAACTATATTCAATTGCACTTGCTGCTATGTTGGCTAAGTAATTAAGATTTAATACTTTTAACTGATAATTAAAACTACCATATTCAGCAGAATGTGGTAGTTTTAATATATTGGTGCATAATATCAAATGTTCTGTTATATTTAACCACTCAATCATTGTTACTAAAATGATTAAAAAATTCATTTCTACGGTTCTCTTGCTTTCACTGGTGTTTTTAAATATCATTTCAGCACAAAACAAAATTGATTATGGCAACCAGGCATTTATTCTTAATAAAATGCTTGATAAGTTTCACTATGACCCAATAGTTTTAAATGATAAAACTTCAGCTGATATTTTTGAAAGCTTTATAAAAGACCTTGATCCTTATCATATGTACTTTACTTATAAGGACATCAAACAACTCAAGGCATATGAAAAGAAAATCGATAATGAAATTTTAAATCAATCAGATGAATTTCTTTTAAAAACAACAAAATTGTTTAAGCAAAGACTTATTGATACAGATACACTAATAAGCACTTTACTTCAAAAACCATTTGATTTTTATGAAAATGACACCCTTATTTTTGAACGAAAAGATACCATCTATTTTACAGATGACAAAACCGAACCTGAAGTAAAATGGAAAAGATGGCTTAAATACCAGATGCTTTATTATCTCTATGAGCCTGTAAGTTCAGTTGACAGTACGTTTGCTTTATCTACAACTGAGCTTTTGAAAAAGGAATCAGAGATTAGAAAAAAAATAAAGATTAAAAACAAGAGAAGTATTAAGAAAATACTTGAAAACCCTATGGGTTACGAAAACTATGTAGCTTCTATTTATTTAAATGCAATAGCAAATCGTTACGATCCCCATACATTATATTTTACTGGAAACGATAAGGAAAACTTTAAATCAGGATTATCACCAGAGGGTTTATCTTTTGGAATAACTCTTATGGAAAATGACAATGGCGATGTGTATATTTCTCAGTTAGCACTTGGAGGTCCTGCATGGAAATCAAATACATTGCATGCCGGAGATAAATTGGTTAAAATTAAATTTCCAGGAGTCGAAGTGTTCGATCTTTCATACTCCAATCTTTATGAAGTGGAAGAAATACTTGCCTCATCGCCTTCTAAAAAAATGGAAATAACTGTTTCTACTGCAAATGGACAAATTAAAACCGTAACATTATACAAAGAAAAAATTCGTCTTGATGAAAACCTTGTTAAAAGCTATATTTTAAAAGGGGATAAAACAATTGGTTATATTTCTTTGCCCGATTTTTATACAAACTGGGGAAATACAAATATAAATGGTTGTGCCAATGATATTGCCAAAGAGATCATTAAACTGAAAAAAGAAAATATTGAAGGCTTGATTTTGGATATCCGGTTTAATGGTGGAGGATCAATGAAAGAGGCATTGGATTTGGCCGGAATATTTATTGATGAAGGTCCTTTGTGTATATATGGCGAAAAGGATGGCAAAAATTCCACCGAAAAAGACTTTAACAGAGGTACTATTTATAATGGTCCTCTTGTGCTTATGATAAATGGTTATAGTGCTTCGGCTTCCGAGATGCTTACGGGTGTGTTACAGGATTATAACAGAGCAGTTATTGTTGGAAATAAAACATTCGGAAAAGCAAGCATGCAGATCGTTTTGCCACTCGACACAACAGTAAATGCTTATAATATCTCTAAAAAAGAAAAGGAAGCAGAACTTGGTTTTGTTTCTGTTACTATTGAAAAATTCTATAGGGTTACCGGAGCAAGTCATCAGAAAATAGGTGTTAAACCAGACATTAAATTGCCTGATTTTCTCTTTACTGATTTATATTCAGAAGCAAAATATGATTTTGCACTTGACAACGACTCTGTTAAGAAAAGAGTTTTTTTTACTAAACTCCCCAAATTACCGGTCAACGAATTGTCTGATTTGAGCCAAACCCGTGTAAAAAACGATACCTTTTTCAGAAAAATTAATAAAACCTATGATTCAATATCAAAATTATATGCAAATGATAAAACAATTTTGCTAAATATAGATTCTTTCAGGAAGAAAGAAAAAGAATCATTCAGGTTTGTATATAATTTAAAAAACTATTCAACACGTTTGTCTTTGTCCTATAGTGTTATTAACAATAAATATGACAATAAGGTGTTGCAATCGGATGATATCTGGAAAGAAAGCAATGAAGTTTTTATAAAAAATATCAGAGAAGACATCTATATTGATGAATCATACAACATAATCAGAGATTTGATAAACCTTAGAAACGATTAAATTTATGCAAAGTAGATTTTTATTTTATGGAATTGCAAGCTTTGTTTGCTTATTGTTATGTGGTAATGCAAAAACAGTTAAAGCACAGGAATTTGATAATGCCGGAGAATACATGGATTATATTTCTGTTGAATTAAACAAAATATCAGCAGATATATGGAACTATACCAGTGCTGCATCGCATGGGAAAAAGGCAAGAAAAATAGATAATCTGCGTAAAGAAGTTATCAGTAGTGTTTTTGAAGCAATAAAAAAGATAGAAAAAATGCCTACTTATAATGAGGATGCAAGTTTTCGAGATTCAATGGTTTCTTTTTTAAACCTTAACTACATTGTTTTAAAACAAGATTATGCTAAAATTATGGATCTGGAGGAGATATCAGAACAATCATATGATTTGATGGAAGCATATCTGAAAGCACAGGATATTGCTGATGAAAAATTAGAAATCGCCGGCGATATGATGGAAGTCCAACAAAAGGTATTTGCTGATAAACATCATATAAACCTGATTTATTCTGAAGATAAAATTAGTAAAAAGTTAAAGGAGGCTCATATTGTTTACGAATACTACAATATACTGTATCTTATCTTTTTTAAAAGCTACAAACAGGAGATGTATTTGTTGGAAGCCCTTAACAAAAACGATTTAAACGGAATAGAACAAAATAAAAGTTCCTTGCTCGACTTTTCTAAAGCTGGTTTAACAACTATTGAGACCATAGAAGCATTTAAAGATGATCTTTCTTTAAAAACAGCATGCAAACAAATGCTTCAGTTTTATAGCAACGAAGCTGAAGTTAAGATACCTGTTTTTACAGATTTTCTTTTAAAAAAGGAAAATTTCGATAAACTTAAAAAGGCAATTGATGCCAAAGCTCCTGCAAACAGAACAAAACTAGAAATTGATGAATACAACAAGGCTGTTAATGATTTTAACCAGTCTGTAAAAACATACAATACCACCAATCAGGATCTAAACAAAGAAAGAAGCAAACAATTGGACAACTGGAACAAAACTGTTTCTAATTTTCTGGATAAGCATGTACCAAAAAAGAAATAGTAAACGGGACTTCTAAAAATTGCTTTTTCTTCGTTGGACTTCAATTTTAAAATCCTCATTTACTAATGTAAACTCCAGTTTTAAAATTTTGTCCACCTCAAAAAATCTAATTTTTAGAAGCCCTCTTAAATAAATGTGCTTATAAGAGCTCTCTTATCCTCCCAACCAAGCGGCAATTCCAATGCTG
>DYDE01000176.1 GCA_020718065.1 Marinifilum sp.
TCTACTTCATAAGCGTCGTTTGTTCCGAGATAAGCAACATAACCCCCTTTACCTGTGATCATTTTCTTAACCTCTTCTAAAGTGTATTCTCCACTAAAACATAGTCTGGTTAAAGCACCAACTGGTAAAGATCCACTCCGTTCAGGAGAAAAAGGACCTTCTCCATCCAAGGCTTGATTCACATCAATTACCTTTCCTTTTTTATGGGCTCCCACACTAATGCCTCCTCCAAGGTGTGCAACAATAAGATTGATATCTTCGTATTTTTTTGAAATTGAATCTGCATGTGCTCGGGCAATTGCTTTTTGATTCAAAGCATGAAAAATTGATTTTCTTTCAAATTTTGGATGACCTGAAATTCTTGCTATTTCTTCAAATTCGTCAACAACAACAGGGTCGGCAATATATGCTTTTGCATCTGGTAATGCTTTTGCAATGTCATCAGCAATCAAGCCTCCCAAATTACTTGCATGTTGCCCAAGGATACCTACTCTTAAATCGTTTTTTAGTGCTTCATTCACAGAATAAACTCCTGATGGAATTGGTTTAACCAAACCACCTCTACCAACAACAATTTTAATTTCGTTAATCCGAATTTCAGCTTTTTTTAGTTCTTCTAAAATAATTTGTTTTCTAAACTCATACTGATCTGTTATTTTTTCAAACTTTTCTAATTCATCAGAAGAATGTTTTATGTTTTTAAGAAACAATTGCTTGTTTGTACAATATACTGCAATTTTAGTTGATGTTGAACCCGGATTAATAGCCAGTATTAAAATGTTATCCATAGAACTAATAAATTATATCTTATCAATAAAGATATTCAAATTAAAATTGCAAAAATAAGTCAATAGGTTTAACTTACCAAATGATTTTTTTAAAAGACTTTACCAATATTTTGAGCTGGTACTAAACGTATTTAATAGAAATCCACGAGCACATTTCAACAATTAAATTTAAATTTAGAAAGATAATTTATTAAAAAATGCAGGATATTTATTAGCAAAACAATTAAAAAATTAATTTTGCATAAATTTAATTTATCACAAATGGAAAAGATTAAGCAAACAAAAGTTAAAGCTATGCTGATTACCAAGCCTATTGGAAGTATAGTAAATGTTAAAGGATGGGTTAGAACAAAAAGAGGCAATAAAAATGTAGCTTTTATAGCATTGAATGATGGATCTGTTATACATAATATTCAGATTGTAGTTGATGTTCTTAATTTTGATGAAGAAACATTAAGGTTAATAACTACCGGTTCTTGTATTTCTGTTAATGGTTTGCTGGTTGAATCACAAGGACAGGGTCAAACTGTAGAAATTCAGGCAAAAGAAATTGAATTATATGGAACAGCAGATCCAGAAACATATCCTTTGCAAAAGAAAGGACACTCCCTTGAGTTTTTAAGAGAAATTGCACATCTTCGACCACGAACAAATACTTTTGGGGCTGTGTTAAGAATTAGACATGCCATGGCTTTTGCCATTCATAAATATTTCAACGATAATGGGTTTTATTATTTACATGCACCTATTATTACAGGCTCTGATGCTGAAGGTGCAGGTGCGATGTTTCGGGTAACAACGCTTGATCCTAAATTGCCACCTTTAAAAGAAGATGGAGCAATTGATTATGAACAGGATTTTTTTGGCAAACCTACCAACCTGACGGTTTCTGGTCAATTAGAAGGAGAATTAGGAGCATTGGCACTTTCGTTGGTATATACTTTTGGTCCTACTTTTAGAGCTGAAAATTCTAACACTGCTCGCCACCTTGCTGAGTTTTGGATGATTGAACCTGAAATGGCATTTTATGACATTAATGATAACATGGATTTGGCAGAAGATTGTTTAAAATATTTTATTTGTTATGCGCTTGATAATTGTTATGATGATTTGGAATTTTTGAATAAAATGTATGACAATGGTTTAATTGAACGCCTTAAATCAATTATTGACAATACTTTTGTTAGATTATCATATACTGAAGCCATAACTATTTTGGAAAATTCTCAGAATAAATTTGAATTCCCTGTTAAATGGGGCATTGATTTGCAATCTGAACATGAAAGATACTTGGTAGAAAAACATTTTAAGAAACCGGTTATTCTTACTGGCTATCCAAAAGAAATAAAAGCCTTCTATATGAAACAAAACGAAGATGGTAAAACGGTCAGGGCTATGGATGTTTTGTTTCCTCAAATTGGAGAAGTAATTGGTGGTTCGCAACGTGAAGAAAACTATGATAAGTTATACAGTAGGGTTAAAGAATTAAATATTCCTGAAAAAGATCTATGGTGGTATTTAGATACCCGTAAATATGGTACTGCTCCTCATAGCGGTTTTGGTTTGGGTTTCGAAAGACTTATTTTATTTGTTACCGGAATGGGGAATATCCGAGATGTAATTCCTTTTCCAAGAACACCTCAAAATGCTGAATTTTAAACCTTCATTGTTTTAATATAAATATTTGTTTAGAAATTCTGGGTAAACACTTGTATTTTATTATTAATTTGTTTATTTTGCAACAAGTTTAAAGGATAATCAAATTTATAGCTAATTAAATTAATGTTAAATCAAAAGTTACAACAAAGGCTTTTACAAAAACTTTCGCCTCAGCAAATTCAATTAATGAAATTGATTGAAATTCCTGCAATGAGTTTGGAACAACGCATTAAACAGGAAATTGAGGAAAATCCTGCTTTGGAAGAAGGAAAAGAAGCTGATGATTCCGATGAAATTCAAACTGACCAAGACATAGATACGACCAAAGATGATGTTTTTAACAATGAAAATTTCGACTTAGAAGATTATTACGATAACGACGATACTCCTTCTTATAAATTATCTTCAAACAATACAAGCCGTGATGACGAAAGAAAAGAAATCCCTTTTGCTTCAAGTATTAGTTTTCAGGATAGTTTAATATCTCAGTTAGGGATGAGGATTTCTGATAATCATCAATACCAAATTGGTTTATATATTATAGGCAATATCGATGATTCGGGTTATTTACAGCGCGATGTTAATGCAATGGTAGACGATTTGGCATTTACATTAAACATAACGGCAACGGTAGAAGAAATATTAGCCATTTTAAAAGTTATTCAGGATTTTGAACCCCTTGGTGTAGGTGCCAGAAATTTACAGGAGTGTTTATTAATTCAACTTAAAAAACAGGATGTTAAAAAAGAAGCTGTAAAAAATGCAATTAAAATTATTGAAAAGTTCTTTAATGAATTTATAAAAAAACGCTACGATCAGATTTCAAAAAGAATAAATATTGAAGAAAACATTTTAAAAGAAGCCATTGATATTATCCTTAAACTAAACCCCAAACCTGGTAATTCAATGACTGAAGTAAATAAAACAGAACAATATATTATTCCTGATTTTACTGTTTATTGTAATGATGGCAATATCGAATTGTTGCTTAATGCATCAAATGCTCCAGAATTAAGAGTTAGCAAAACATACTCAGAAATGCTCGATAATTATGCAAAAAACAAAGAAGGTATTCAAAAAAAAGAAGCATTATTGTTTGTAAAACAAAAAATTGACTCAGCAAAAACATTTATTGACTCTATCAAACAAAGACAGGAAACATTGTTAATTACAATGGATGCTATCATTGATTACCAAAGAAAATATTTTTTAACTGGAGATGAAACGACGCTAAGACCAATGATCTTAAAAGATATTTCTAATAAAATCGGGCTTGATATTTCAACAATTTCTAGGGTAGCAAATAGTAAATATGTTCAAACACCATATGGTACGTTTCTTTTAAAAAGTTTTTTTTCCGAAACAACACAAAACGATCAGGGTGAAGAGATATCTACAAGAGAAGTAAAAAAAATATTGCAGGAAATTGTAGAAAATGAGGATAAAAAAAAGCCGGTTACGGATGATAAACTAATGAAGGTCTTAAAAGAAAAAGGGTATAATGTAGCCAGAAGAACCATTGCAAAATACAGAGAAACTCTTGGCATTCCCGTTGCCCGACTTAGAAAAGAATTATAATACCAAACCAGCTAAAACCCCAATTTTTAATTATTTATGGAAAATAAAATTGCCAAAACAATAAGCTATCTGTTTCATCCTTTATTGATGTTGTTATATGGTTTGGTTATTTTGTTTAACATTAATGCTTATATTTCTCTCTTACTTTCATTTCAAGGTAAAATATACATTCTTGCCATTGCATTTATTGCAGGTGTAATTTTCCCTTTGTCTTTTATGTTTTTTTTATTGAAAAGCAAAGTAATAAAAAGTTTTACTTTAGAGTCAAAGGAAGAAAGAACAATCCCCTACCTGATGACTGGTGTCTTTTATTATTTTATCTTTTATCTTTTTAAAGAAATAAATCTGCCACCTCTGTTTTATGTTTTTTTACTTAACAGCACTCTATTGGTTTTAGCAACACTATTTATAAATTTTTGGTGGAAAATAAGCGCCCATATGATAGCTGTTGGTGGTATTGTGGGAACTTTGATAGCAATAGCTGTAAAATTTAATATTAATACCATCCCATTAATTGCTGGTTTAATATTGGTTTCTGGTTTTACCGGATATTCCCGCTTGAAACTAAAAGCACACAACAATGCTCAAATTTATAGTGGTTTTTTCTTGGGTCTTTCTTGTATGTTGATTTTATTTATTCTAATTTAGCCAACGTATTTTAATCTCTTTTATGCTTTTAAGTTTCTTTAATAAAACCTTAATATTAAAATTTATTAAATTTGGAATAGTCGGGGTTTCTGGTGTTCTTGTAGATTTTGGTTTTACTTTTTTATGTAAGGAAATTTTAAAAATTCCAAAATATGTTGCCAATGCAATTGGTTTTACAATTGCTGCCAGTTCTAATTATTATTTTAATCGAATTTGGACATTTCGTAGCCACAATCCTGAAGTTGCTATCGAATATACTAAATTTATATGTATATCACTGGTTGGTTTAGGTATAAACACTTTGATATTATGGATATTGGTAAGTAAATACAATAAGAACTTTTATATTTCCAAACTTTTTGCAATTGCAATTGTTACTATTTGGAATTTTTTCATTAATACCCTCATTACTTTTGCCTGATTTATTGTTTTGTCTGATTATTAACCGCTAATCATAAAATGTATGATCCATTTTGATAGATTTGAATTAAACAATGGACTGAAAGTTATTGTTCACAAAGATATTTCTACACCCATCGTTGCTGTGAATGTTTTATATAATGTTGGATCAAAAGACGAGCATCCAGACCATACCGGCTTTGCCCATTTATTCGAACACCTTATGTTTGGTGGTTCCAAAAACATTCCGAAATACGACGAACCACTCCAAAGAGTTGGGGGCGAAAACAATGCTTTTACAAGCAATGATATTACAAATTTTTATCTTTCACTGCCAAAACAAAACTTAGAAACAGCTTTCTGGCTCGAATCTGACAGAATGTTTGATCTAGCTTTTTCAGAAAAGAGCCTGAAGGTGCAAAGAGATGTTGTTTGCGAAGAGTTCCGGCAGGTTTATTTAAACCAGCCATATGGCGATGTTTGGTTGTTGTTAAAACCCCTGGCTTACAAAATTCACCCTTACTTGTGGACCACTATCGGCAAGAACATTGAACATATACAAAATGCGACCATGGACGAAGTGAAAGCCTTTTTTAGAAAATTTTATCTGCCAAACAATGCTATTTTAACCGTTGCCGGTAATGTTGAAACGGCGGAAATAGAAACCCTGGCAAAAAAATGGTTCGGCCCAATAAGCAGAGGCGAAGACTATAAAAGAAACCTGCCCCAAGAACCTGCTCAAAAAGAACCAAGAGCACTCACTGTTGAAAGAGATGTGCCTTATCATGCAATTTATAAGGCTTACCACATGTGTGCCAGAAATGATTATGAATTTCATACAACTGATATTATCTCCGACCTCTTATCCAATGGAAAATCATCGAGATTGCATAGGGAACTGGTAAAAAAACAAAAACTATTCAGCGATATCAATGCATATATTTCTGGTGATATTGATAAAGGTCTGTTTGTGATTACTGGAAAACTGGTTGAGGGCGTTAAAATGGAAAATGCCGAAAAAGCAATTGATATAGAATTGGATAAACTTATTAATACCAGGGTCAATGATTTTGAATTGAACAAAACTAAAAACAAGATCGAAGCAACGATGGTGTTTGCCGAAATGAGTGTGTTGGATAAGGCAATGAACATTGCATATTACGAAATTCTCGGAAATGCTGCGGATATGAATAAACAGATCGATTTATACAACCAGGTAAGTTCCGAAAAAATCTGCGAACAATCGAATGTCATCTTTAATAAAAATAATTGTTCTACTTTGTATTACCTGGCTAAATAAATAGCTTTATTGTATTTGGTTCTGTTTTAGCTGAAATCTAAATTAATAGTGCTACCAAAGCACCTAATCTCCATAAAATTATATACATTCTGTGTGAAAACCTTAATGTTCCTTTATGGTAAAAAACGCAGGTTATACTGATTTTATAACCACGAAGAATATAGCTCATTTTCTATAAAAATTAAAGTGCGACAATGCAGGTTATAATATAACGCATGTCTTTTGATAGAAGGATGTTATTTAGATTATTGTGCTTAAAAAAAGGGTTTGAGATTTTTTTAGCGATAAAGGTAATGAATAATAATAAAGCTCCAAAAAGAACGAGAACCTTATCCAAAGCCATAAATCCTATTGTTGGTGAGTTGATCTCCAGCAGCGTTCACTTCCTCTTAAGGTATATGACACAAAGATAAATTAAAAATAGTTTCTCTGAAATTTGGTTTACAAAATAAAAGCCCTAATATTTTATTCTCTAAATGCCCAGGGAGAATAGTTTGTTGCTTTTCTATGATTTGGGATCTACTGTACTACTTGGGGAAAATCTCAGATTAAGCATGCAATTTTTCTAATCTAAAATTTATGCTTAAACTTATCCATAACTTTTATGATCCCATTATCATCAAAAGACATTTAGTGAGGAGTATTATTAACAAACAGAAATCATTTGAAATTATTTATAATGAACTATTTATTTTTGAATTTTACGAATGATTTCATTATCAATAATACCGCCGCTACGAGGTGCTTAAAATGACTTTGATCTATTTTTCTACCATAATTTCGCACCCTACGGTGCTCCTTTGCAAATAATTACTCATTGAAACAAAACAATAAAGTTTTGTAAGTATTG
>DYDE01000177.1 GCA_020718065.1 Marinifilum sp.
TTATTCAACCTGCAACAAATATAGATTTATCGAGAATCAATAATAATTAAATGGGAAAGAATAATATTTAAACAGATCTTAAAAACGAACAAAATGCTTGAAATAATGCCACTTAAAAGAAAAATTACAGTTTTATTAACAAATTAAAATAATTGTATTATGATTAAGCAAGAAACAATTAAAGGAAATGTTTTTGTAACTCAAACTAAGTTTATTATTTATAGAAACGAAGAAGATTTAAAAAATGAGAAGTATTTTTTGACTACAAATGATAAAAAACTTTTGATGTGTATAAAATGAAAATTAAGAATGGGGAGATTAAGTTGTAAGTATTAATTCTTATTTAAATAAAGCATCTTCGTTTTACAAAGCTATCACTCTTTTTGTCAAAGACAGAACTTACTTAATGACAGTTAGGTAAATTAGTATTTGTATGTTTTTTATTGCAAACAATTTTTAGCTGGGTTTTCTGATACAAAATATTGATATATTGTTGTATATTGATTCGGTTTGTTTATTACTGTTGCTTTTCTATAAAAAGAATTTTTAACAGATAAACACTTTATGAATTACTCCCTTTTTTATATAAAGTTTTTAGAATTCTTTCTCTATCTTCATTCTCTTTATCGTTCTAATGACAAAGTTCTATAGAAAATTATTCCTTTATACAAAATATCATTATATCTGATGAACCTTTAGTGCCCTCAATAGGGTTATAAGTTGGCGCAGACAAAGAAGATTCAGTAAATGAACAGTTAGCATCAACACCATCTGTAGTTATTAATGTGGTATTTGTTGTTTTTGTTGCAGTAATAGACATATCATTAATAATTCCGGTAGGCATATACCAATTGCCCTTAATTTTGCTATATTCTGGCCAAGTTTCTCCTGCCAATATTAGATTTCCATTATAGGAAAGTATTGTTTCAATACGTTCTCCACAACGATCATTGTCTGCACCCGTAAAATAATTGTATTGTTTTAAAATAGAACCATTTAAATCCATTTTATACAAGCATCCATCACCATATTGAGACACATCATAATTGGTATAAGCACCTCTTCCACCCACATATAGATTTCCATTAATAATTCTTAAACAAGAAATATTGTTTCTATCGTTGGCTTCACCTTGCATTTGTTTAGCCCATATTACATTTCCATTGGAATCAGTTTTAATAACACCGAGAAAAGTTGAAACCCCTCGAATATCAGCAGCCAGATAAATGTTACCCGAAGCATCAAAATCAATATCGGTAATTCGAGAGCCAAATCCTACGTCAAGTCTTTCGCACCATTCCAAATTGGCACCGTGAGCGTAAAATTTCATTAAAAAACCAGAATTGTTTTTTCCCTCCCAACCGGCAACATATACTTCATTATTAGAATTTACTTTTATAGTATAACCCCTGTCGTTATAAGTAGGGGAAATATCTATACCCATGATAGTAAGAGGATCAATATTTCCTGTATTGGCATCAATAACCAATAAAAATACCATGGCTTCTTCTGTAGCTATACTCGCCCCTGTGGTACCAGTAACAAAAACTTTATCGTTTTGCACATCAAGAGAATATGCTTTGGCAGAGCTTTTAGCCAAACCAGAACTATCTGCTGCCCAAACTTTTTGCCAAAGCATTGTTCCTGAGGAATTTATTTTTGCAACAAACACATTATTAAACCCATTTTTGGTAGTGCCTGCTATATAAATATTTCCAGAGACATCTATTGCAATACAACGCGAACCTCCACCGCCCTGAGAATGACCATTTTCGGATGGAGAAGGTTGGTAATCCCTATCACCCATATCATACGATTTGGACCATTCCACCAACTGGGTGTTTAAATTAACTTTTGTTAAAAAAACATCCGCCGCATACCCATCTGGTTGGGAAGTTCCTACAAAATAAATGTTTCCTGTATTATCTGTAATTGCTCCAGAAAAGTCATCTTCTTTGGTGGTACCCCATCCTTTTTCCCAGTTTTGGGTAAATATGGCAGGTACTTGGTTTTCTTTAACTTCAGGATCCTTGTTTTCTTCATTTTTACATGATAATGAAATCAAAGTAATGCTAAAAATTAATAAATTATAGTATCTCATATTTTTTAATTTCTAATGGCTTTAATAAAATTTTGGGTGTTGAAAAAAAATTTTGAGAAAGAATGGTTTTTTCCATTAACAGAAATAATTATAGATTTAAAAATCAGATTGTTTTTAATACTTACAGAACTTATTTCTGATTTTAATAAATTCAACCCAACTCCTTTGCCTGCTTTTTCTAAATTCTTTTTAACAAATATAAGTCGAAAATTTGTAATTATAATTAATCCAAAATATTTTCCACCAGTTGGTGGAAAATATTTTAAACTCCATCTTCCAAGTTCATTTTCTCCAGTTTCCAACATGTTTTGATTATTTAATTTTTGAAGCAGGAACAGGCAAATGCATTGAGTTTAACAAAGAAGAATCAAAAGAAAATTCTATTCTTTCTGCAAGATAAGGACTCCCATAAGTGCCACCGCCACTATAGTCTTCTTTTACCAATATGCTTTTTTGTAAACGATACCCATATTTTGACTTATATAGTACATCTGCTTTACATTCCCGGTAGAGTATTGCCCCTAAAGAGTTCATTACCACTTTCCATTCTGATGTAGTTGCTATATCAATTACTTGATAATCGGATACTCCCGAATTGGATTCTAATAATTTTTTATCCACAGCAATCCATTCACCAAGAGCATGACTCAATTTTTTTGCAGAACTATTGTTGCTCATTGTATTGCGTCCTTCTTCAGTAACATAAAATTCAATTGTTGTTTCGGCAATTGATGGCCATTGTATAAAATAAGAATTCAAAAATTCATATTCCGTATTTAAAGGAATACACTCTTTTGAATATGCTTTAATTTTCAGTTGATGTTTGCCTGTTTTAAGGTTTCCGCTGTATATTTTATCAAGTAATGAATAAACAACAGGGTTTTCAGATTTAAATAATTTAGAATTATTAAATGGTGCTTCTACTTTACCTATACCTGCATCAGTTTTTGGAAGTATAACCATGTCAAATGCTTTGGTAGAGGTGTAATCTATCCCTTCCAATTTGCAAGACCAAGTTGCTACTGGTTCATTATCCACAGAAACGTATAATTCTATGTATCCATTATCATAATCACAAGAAGTAGTTTTACACCATTTCATATTGTAATATTTTGGAGGATTTGGGAGTTCTAGTTTTGCAGTCAATTCACTTGTTCCTATTGTAAAAGCATTACTATTAAATATAAATTTACCCATTTCTTCAACATCCAATGGTCGCATATTTTTAGGACCATTGATAGCCAGTTTTTTATTTCCAGCATCATCCGAAACAACCTTGACAATACCAGTACATACCACACTTTTTGGCTCTTTTGAATCGCTTTCCCCCAAACCAAATTCTACTTTTAAAGTATGATTGCCTGTTGACATTGTTTTCATAGCAGAAGCAGTATATTTTTTAGGAATACTGTTTTCTTGAAACAACTGTTGAAAAACCCAAATATCTTGTTCGCTTTCCAACATGGATTGATCAACAGATATCTTTTCGATAAAATCAGGATTTACATTCAATGGTATATCAATATATTGCCACTTTTTAGAATAATTGCTAGGAAAACTAAATGGACCAGCCATAAAAGACATGTTATCATCAATATAAACTGTAATGAAACCGTATGCAGTATAATCTGCTTGTATCCCGTTTGCCTGTGAAAGTTCAATCATTGTTTTTCCAAGATTCATTCTTACAAAAAGCTCATCACCAATATTCACTTCTTCTTTAAATCCATTTGGTTTAAATGAAGTATAAAAATATCCTTTTCCATTCTCTAAATCTAAAGGAGATTGATTTACAAATATATTGGTATAATTACCCAATGTTGCGGGAAAAAATAATTTGCTTGATTTGCTTTCTAATTTTAAGCTCTTTTCACTGTTTATTATTGCTCCTTTAGATTCGAGTCCGATTAACAAAATGCTTAATAATATAACCCAATGTGCTTTTTTCATAATCTCAAATTTTAAATGATTAATTTTTTTTGTAAAATTACACTACTATATAACTTTTGATTATATCTATTTGGTAATGTATAATAAAAGTTGGGTAGAAAGGTTTTTTTTTAGGGGTTAAAATAAACCTATAATTTGGGACGCTATTTTAGAAATTAAATTTTATAAAATTTTCATTTTTTCGAGTAAATCGTTTCGATAATTCTGACTTAAAATCAGAAAAGTTTTTCCAATATAAACAACATTGTCTTCTATTGTAGTAATTTTTGAAAGGGCAACGGCATGTGATCTGTGAATCCTTATAAAATGGGCACCTAACTTTTTTAGAACATCTTTTAAAAAGGCATGTACCACAAAATTATTACTATTTGTATGTACGATGGTGTAATTATCCATGGCTTCTAACCAAATAATTTCGATTATATTTACTTGCTGGTAAATGCCTTTATCTTTAATAAATATATTTTGCTTATCTGTTTTAAAATCATCATTTGTTTCATTAAATTTTGTGAATTTATTAAAAGCCAATTGAATATTATTATGCAAATCAGCATCTTTGAATGGCTTGGTAATAAATCCCATAGGATTAGCCTCTAAAGCATCGCTAAAAGTTTTAGAATCGGTATAAGCTGTGATGAATACAACGGGAATATTAAATTTTTTTAAAATAAGTTTTCCAAGGTCAATGCCTGTCTTTTCACTTTTTAGGTTAATATCTAGCAAGACAATATCAATGTTTTCCTCAAGCAAAAATGGCAGAGAGTCATTATAATTTGTGGCAATTCCAACTATATTGTAACCCATTTTCTGAAGGCGTAATTCAATATCCATAGCAATAGAATACTCGTCTTCAACAATTAAAAGGTTCTTATCTGTTTCAGTCGTCATTTTTGTTGTTTTAAAAATTCAAAGGTAGCATAAAAACCACTCCGATTTTCAATAGCAAGAGTCGATTTTAATTGAATTGCCAAACCCATGGCTAAACGCAAACCCAATGATTTACTTTGTTTAATATTAAAATCTTTGCATAACCCAATCCCATTATCTGAGTATTCAATTTTTATTTTTTCTCCTCTTACAAAGCATTTAATTAATATTTTTTTTTTATTTTGTTTTACAAAAGCATGTTTTATACTATTAGTAACCAGCTCATTAATAATAAGCCCGCAAGGCACCAATTGATCAATTTCAATTTGTACTTGTTCTATTTCGAGACTTATATAAATTCCTTTTTCAGACAAACTAAAAGAGGCTTCAATATAATTGCATAGATTCTCAATATAATTATTAAAATTAATTTCACTAAGTTTCGATGATTTATAAAGATTTTCGTGAATCATAGACATCGCTTCAATTCTACTTTGGCTTATCTTAAGTATTTCTTTAGGATCAATTCCATCCGTATTTTCACTTTGCAGGTTTATAAGACTTGAAATAATTTGTAAGTTATTTTTAACTCTATGATGTACTTCCCTTATAAGCACTTCTCTTTCCTTTAGCGAAAGATTGAGCTCTTTGTTTAACTTCATATTTACTTTGTTTCTCCTATACAATAGGTATGAAAAAGCGAGAATAATAAGAATTCCGAAAATTAGAAAATAAATACTCTTTTGTTTTTGCTTATTTTCAAGAGAAATGTTTTCGGTCAATAATATTTGTCTTTGTGTGCTATCCTCTAATTGTTTTATAAAAATTTCTTTATTTAATAGATTTAATTTGGTTTGGTATTCTGCCAATAGCTTGTTTTTATCTTCACTAAAAATAGAATCTTTTAATTTCTGAAATTTTTCGTGAAACATAAGTGCTTTGTCAAATTGATTAAGTGCTTTGTAGCAATTATATAAATCATTATAGGTATCCATTTCTAAACTATTCAATTGAAGTTGTGTAGATAAATTTAAAGATTTGTTCAGGTTTTCTAAAGATTTATTATAGTTTTTTTCAAGAAATTCCACCCGACCTAATAGCATTAAACTTTCCGAAACTCCTTTTATGTAGTTTATCTCCTCAAATTGTTTTTGCGAGTTTATGAATAACATTTCGGCATAATTGTATTTTTTTTGTACCATCATTATTTCGCCAATTCGGAGCATACAGTTTTGATAATCTTTTATCCTATTGTATTTATTCCATACTAACGCGGATTCTTTAAAAAACACCAACGCACTGTCGAGTTTTCCTTTTTTCATTTTCAAGTTACCCATATCATAAAGTATCCAAGCTTCTTGAAGTTTTGCACCTGCAAGTTTGTACTGTTTAGTAGAAATTTTAAAATGTGTTTCCGCTGCATCCAATTCATTGATTTTAACAAGTAAACCTCCAATATTAGAATGAAGTTCTCCAATATTTAAGGTATCCTTGTGTTTTTCAAAAATCTGAAGGGAATGGTAATAGCTGTTTAATGCTTGGTCGTAATCTCCTTTTAATAAGAATACTTGTCCCATATTGTTAAGATTTGCAGCAACTCCTTTTTCAAAACCATCCAACTTACTTAATACAATGGATTGATTTAAATGAAATATAGCACTGTCATATAAGGCAATATTTTTAAATAAAACCCCCAAAAATGTATGGAAATATGCTAAATCAGAAGTGTCCTTGTTTTTAATACTATATGCCATTCCAACATAACAATATTTAATGGCAGAATCAGGCATATTAAAATGAAATTCTTCTGCAACATTAGAATATAACAAAGCTTTGTTTTTTTCAGAAGTTTCTTTAGCAGCAAGTCTTAGAAGCGAATCAATGGTGTTTCTGTTCTGTGAAAAAGAAGTACCTATATTTATTGAAAATAAATATAATAGTAGCAAACATGTTAATGATTTCATTTTTTCAGAACTTCTCACTTTTTATACTTTAAAATGGATTAATCTAATTATTCAAATATACAAAATACAATGACTTTATTTTGATTTTATAAATAACCATTTTTAGACATTAACAATTTCTTTCTCTATCTTAATTCTCCTTGTATCTCATCTGTCAGGTATGTCTTGCCATCTGATATATTACCTTCAAAAATATTGGAGTATTTTAAAAAGCCTTCTCTGTTTCCAACTATTGCTAATACGATGATTTTGGCATCGCTCCTTTTCTCCTTACTACGAACAAATTCGGCTTTCTTACCCCCCGCATCTGGCCTTCAAAATAAGTATTGGTTAAAT
>DYDE01000178.1 GCA_020718065.1 Marinifilum sp.
CTTCCCAAGCCTTTCATGAAACTTCCCGAGGTTTACATGAAAGTATTTTTTTCTTACATGAGACTTCCCAAAGCTTATTTAAGTCTTCCCAAGGCTTACATGAGACTTCCCGAGACTTTCATGAAAGTGTCTTTTTTAAATAAAAAACACCCCCAAACTCTTAGGTAAATAATATTTTCCTTAAATAACCTAATTTGTAAAAAGCAAATCATAATTAACAAAAAAAATAGTTTCCACCCTTCTGTCCAATTTTGTTTTCTTGTCTACCGAAAAGGCAGATTTGTGTTTTTGTGGCAAAAAAACAACATTAACTAACCCTTACCCCAATATTATAAAATAAAATAAACTACCTTTATCATCAAAATAATCTAAACTTTTTGTATCATTGCTATCCAAAAAAAATTAAACACAATTCAAACTATTAATTAATCATATCATTTAAAACCAAATCAATATGAAACAGTTTTTTAAATTCATGCTTGCTTCCATGCTCGGTTTTTTTCTGGTTTTTGCTACCATCTTTCTTTTTTTATTTATAATGATAGCATCAATTGCGTCATTTACAAAAAAAGATGTAGTTTCATTGCAGGAAAATTCAGTTCTACATATTACCTTAGACCAGCCTATATACGACAGATCGTCTAACAACCCTTTCGAGGACCTCGACATCACCTCTTTTAAACCAAACAATTATATTGGTTTAGAAGATATACTTAAAAGTATTAAAAAAGCAAAAACCGACTACAAAATAAAAGGCATTTACCTCGATTTAAGTGCAATAGAAGCTGGTATTGCAACAGTTGAAGAAATAAGAAATGCCCTCATCGACTTTAAAGAAAGCAAAAAATTCATTATATCTTATGGTGAAGTCTATTCACAAAAAGCATATTATCTGGCAAGCGTTGCCGATAAAATATATATGAATCCCGAAGGCATGCTCGATTTCAAAGGATTGAATGCCCAGGTTATGTTTATAAAAGGAACCTTGCAAAAACTTGAAGTTGAGCCTCAGGTTATCAGACATGGAAAATTCAAAAGCGCCATTGAGCCACTTATACTCGACAAAATGAGTGCCGAAAACAAAGAACAAACCCTAACATTTATTACTTCAATTTGGGACGTGATGGTAAAGAACATTTCGGAAAGCAGAAATATTAGTATAGCCGAATTAAACAATATTGCCGACAGCCTCAAAACGCAATTTCCCGAAGATGCTGTTACCTGCAAACTTATTGACCAGTTGATGTATAAAGATGAAGTTCTTTCAGACCTTAGACTGAAATTAGGATTAGAAGAAAAGAAAAAAATAAACATTGTTACATTAAACAAATACAATGATGTTCCCGAAAACATCAAAACCAAATATACCAAAAACAAAATAGCAGTTATTTTTGCCACAGGTGACATTATTAGTGGCAATGGCGACGATCGTTCCATCGGTTCCGAAAAGTTATCAGAAACCATTCGCGATGCCCGAAAAGATTCAAGTATAAAAGCAATTGTTCTTCGTATAAATTCTCCGGGTGGAAGTGCTTTGGCTTCCGAAATTATTTGGCGCGAAGTTCTACTTACCAGTAAAGTAAAACCAATAATAGCTTCTATGGGCGATGTTGCAGCTTCTGGAGGATATTATATTGCCTGTGCTGCCAACAAAATAGTTGCAAACCCAAATACAATTACCGGTTCTATTGGAGTATTTGGCATTTTACCCAATATGAAAGGTCTTTTCAACAACAAACTTGGTATTACTTTTGACAATGTAAAAACAAACAAATTTGCAGACCTTGGTGATGTTTCCCGACCACTGAATGAATCCGAAAAACTGATTATTCAGAACTCCATTGAACGGATATATAGAACATTTATCACTCACGTGGCAGAAGGAAGAAAAATGACAAGCGTTCAGGTGGACAGTATTGGACAAGGCAGGGTTTGGTGTGGAGTAGACGCCAAACGTATTGGTCTAATTGATGAATTTGGAGGTCTTGAAAAAGCTATTAAAATAGCTGCCGAACTTGCCAAATTAGATAACTATAAACTTGTTAGCTTGCCAAAACAAAAAGATCCTTTTACTCAAATAATAGAACAATTGTCAGGCAATACAAAAGAGAGTTTTATTTCTAATGAATTAGGAGTTAGCTATAAATATTACGAATATATTAAGTCACTTACAAAAATGAACGGTATTCAAACACGTTTGCCTTATAATATTTATATTTATTAATAATTTCAACCGATAGAAAGTGCTAAATGCAAATGATAATAATTTTTTTTAGATAAATTATATCTGTGAACACCAGAAATACAAAGTATCTGTGCCAACAGGGTGCTATTATTTAGCTACCTTATTTTCTTTAATGAAAGATATACTCCTTTGATTTTATTAGAAGCATAGGCTATATCTGATTTGTTGATAAGCAGTTCAGTGAGTTTTGTTTTAGATAAATTTAAGAACAATATAAACTGAAAGATTGTCATCGAAAAATAAGAAATTGAAGCAGTGAGTGCCGCTCCCAACAATCCCATACATGGTATTAATAAAAAACCGGCAATACATGTCAACACCAATCCTATGCTAGAACCAATAGTGTTTATGTATATTTTGCCCATTCCGGAGAAATAATGACTAAAAATCATACAAGCAGCCATTGATAAAACTCCTGGACTTAAGTATATAAATACCTCCTTCACTTGATAGAAGTCTTTTCCAAAAAGAAAAGTAAAAAAGGAATTGGGCAAAAGAAATACAAATAATATAGATGCAAGTGTTGACAAAAAAGAGATTTTTAACAATTGAATACTAAATGTTTTGGCAAAATGTTTATCTGTGCTATTAGCTATTTTTGAATATTGTATCAAAGCAAGACTTTTTCCTATTAGCCACAATCCTTCAGCCAACTGAACGCCAACATTGAAAACACCTAAAACTACTTTCCCTGAATACGAATCAATGATGTAAAAACCAAGCCTGTAGTTTAGAAATTGGACAATATTTGTAGTTTGTGTAATAGAACCATACTTCAAGATTTCTTTAATTACAGCATTGCTTTCGAGATCATTAACTGCAGAAATGTCTTTTCTGATATAAAAATATCCAATCAATGCACCCATTCCAAACTGAACATATAGAGAAATTATATAAGACTCAATGTTTTTTTGTTTTAATACTAAAAAGAAAACTGTAAGCGAAATGAGCATAAATACCAACTGAAAAATGGTGACAATATTATAGATATTTATTTTTTCTTTACCCAGAAGAACCATTTGGTTTATTGAGTTGATTGATGCAATAAAAGAAAGGCATAAGATATGAATAGTAAATTGACGAGGTATCAAATTAAAAGTATACATAATTAATGTAACAATAATAGAAGATAAAAATGCCCATAAGTATGAAGGAACAAATAATTTTAGCAGATTATATCGTGGAATCAGATAAACCAATGCTGGCCCTCCAACAAAATTATTTATCATCTGCACCATTGTAATTCCCAGAATAATGAGACTAATATATCCAAATCCTTCAGATCCAAGATTGTTGGAAGTAATAGTTACTACCAAAAAACTCATTAAAGCAAGAATAACTTTGGAACCTATGGTGCCTACGATCTTTTTAAACATAGAAAATTTAAGAAATTAGATTCATCTTCAATTATAAATAAACTATTGACAGCAAAGATATACTATATTTAACTAAACAAATCGTTAAAAAACTCCTTATTTTTTTGATAATGTTTTTTTCGATAGTTTTGTAAATATTTATAACAATAAAATGAGCTATCCGGAAAAAAAAATTAAAGTTCTATTACTTTCCCGATGGTATCCTCATAGAAAAGATCCGATGTTAGGTCTTTTTGTTCAAAGGCATGCTGAGGCAATTGCACAATTATGCGAAGTGTTTGTTTTATATGTTCAGGAAGATGAAAATATAAAAGACAATATATTTGAAACCGATCAGTTTTGCTTAAATAATGTTTCCACAATTATTGTTTATTATAAGAAAAAAGCAAAAGCCTCTATTTTTGCAAAAGGTTTTAATATCATTAATTATTTCAAAGCCTATAAAAAAGGATGGAAGATGTTAAAAAAACAGAACATCAATCCTGATATTATACATGCCAATATTTTAACCAGAACAGGAATTGTTGCATTGTATTTAAAAATATTTAAGAATATACCCTTTGTTATTACTGAACATTGGTCAAGATATTTAAACAATTCAATAAGTTATAAAGGCTATTTTAGAAAACTGTTTACAAGAATTATTGTAAGAAAAGCCGCTGCTATAACAACAGTTACTAAAAATTTAATGGAAGCAATGCAAAAACACCATTTATTGAATAACAGTTATTATGTTATTCCAAATGTTGTTGATGTAGATAAATTTTTTCCCAAACAAAATGTTGGGAAAAACCTCAAAAAACGAATAATTCATATTTCTTGTTTTGAAGATATATCTAAAAACATTTCAGGTATTATGCGTTCTGTAGAAAAACTCTCCCATATCAGACAAGATTTCGAAATCCGTTTTGTTGGTGATGGTTTAGATAAGAAAAAATTAGAAAAGTTTGCGAAAACATTAGGAATTAAAGACACTTGCGTTTTTTTTGATGGTTTAATGGAAGGGCAACATCTTGTCGATTACCTCAACACTGCTGACTTTTTAATTCTCTTTAGTAATTATGAAAATCTACCAGTAGTTATTTTGGAAGCTTTTGCCTGTGGTTTACCGGTTTTATCTACTGATGTTGGTGGAATTTCAGAATATTTAATTGAAGAAAGAGGTGTGTTAACCAAAGCCGGAGATGAATCTGCTTTTGTAGAAAAACTTGATTATATGCTTTCAAGTTACTCCAATTTTAATAAAGAAAAAATCAGGGAATTTGCATTAAATAATTTTAGCAATAAGGTTATTGGAGAATCGTTCTACAACATCTATAAAGATATTTTATTTAGTCAAAAAAAATAATCCATTAAGAAAACTTTGCAAAATCAAAACAATTTCTTTATTTTTGCAACGATTATAAATGGTGGTTGTAGCTCAGTTGGTTAGAGCATCAGATTGTGGTTCTGAGGGTCGTGGGTTCGAACCCCATCATCCACCCAAAAAAAAGGGTTTATCATTCCGATAAACCCTTTTCTATTTACATAAAACAAAAAAGGCACTGTGCAAATGCAGAGTACCTCTTTTGTTAATTAATCTTAAAAACAAAGCTATGGAAAGTATTAAGGTATAAGAACCTTCAATTTGATAAAAACATGTGTAAAAAGTCTAAATTAAATTGTAATTATTTGTTAAATTAATCTTGAATTTCAAAATAAGCAGCTGAATTCTATGATGTTTTACTTTTTGAGGGCATGAACAAGGAATTGTAATTTTGAAAAATATGATAAAAGAATAAAAATTAATTAAATAAATAGAAAAATTGTTAACCGTAAAAAAAACAAATATTAATATTGTAAACTAACCCCAATAGTTAAGCATTTACTGAAAAACAGCTGCTATAGTGCTAAATTAATTAACCAACTACTTTATTTTTAAAACCAAAATATCAAAGAACAATTGATAATAATAACCTGAAGCAAATATAATATATAAAAACACCCATTTTAAAATAATTTATTATCGGTATGGTTGATTAATTTAACGGTAAAAATTTATGCGAAAAAGAACTATTGTACTACTAAAAGATTTGTATTCATTATTTATTTTACTTTAATAAAATGTTGCATTTATTAATAATTTTTAAAAAAGAATTTGAAAATGTTTCAATTACTTATTTCAAAAGGGTTTGTATAGATTTTTTCTTTTTTAAAAATACATATCTATTAGTCTATAATAAATCTAATTAACGATTTATTTATATAGTATAGCTAATATAAATTACATTATATATTGATTTATTTAAATTTTTACTTTTGTTTTTTTTATACCCAATTGAAAAAAGTTTAAACATTTTTAAGAATGTATCGTTTAAGTTAATTGTAAGGTATTTAAACTTTAAAAAGAATGAAAAAAATAATTGAACTCTTTCTAATTGGAACTTTAATATTAAGTCCTATTTACATTTACACTCAAATACCTGTTTTGTTAAGGCAAGCCCCACAAAACGAATATCAACCATGTAGCAACCAAATTGATTATCATGGTAGTCGTGGTTTTGCATATTCTGGATCGACTACTTTTCGATTAAATAAGCAATCGATGGGTAGTACTACTTTAACTCCTATTGGATCAAATATTACACTTGGTTTGCCTGGGGCAACTACAGTAAACAATTCAACAGGAATGTTGTATTTAGTAGATCAGCTATCTCCTTATACTTTATATAGCGTTGATACAACTACAGGTGTATTAACAAATATTGTTAATTTAACAGGTGTTCCTCAATCAGACTTGACCGGAATTGCATACGATCCAACAAATTCTGGACAAATGTGGGGGATATCATCAAATTCTACAACATCTCAAATTTTTAGCATTAACACTTCAACAGGAGAGTGTACACCTATTGGCAGTCCTTCAACTATAGTTTCTGGGGCTACTTCTCTTAGTTGTTCAGGAACAGGAACATTATTTGTAATATGTATTAACACCGATGCTTTATATAAAGTAAATAAAACTACAGGTGATTTTACATTAGTTGGTCTATTGGGTATAAATGTTAATTTTATTCAAGACGCACAATTTGATTTGAGTGACAATACGTTGTATTGGGCTTCATTTTCAATTGGAAATAATGCTCAATTAAGAATTCTTGATACGATAAATGCTTCTAGTACTGTTGTTGGTGCTTATTCCTCTTCTGTCTCCACTATTGCAATTTACGGTAAGTTTGATGGTATTGATAAAACTACTTACAAAGATCATATCGCTGTTTTTCCAAACCCTGCAAACAAAATGGTAAACATTAAA
>DYDE01000036.1:0-13314 GCA_020718065.1 Marinifilum sp.
CCATCAACCCCCTCCTCTCAGAACCAAAGTATCTGTCATTCTGAGCGAAGTAAAACGAAGCGAAGAATCTATAATTAATTTTATAATTTTGTTTAACAAAATTGCTTTATTATTAAAATATCAATCACTAAAAATAAAATCAGATGAATCACAACCTAATTGTATCAAAATCAATAGATATAAATGCAAGCCCTGCAAAAGTATGGAATGCATTGACAAATCCTGAAATCATAAAAGAATATTTATATGGAACAGAAACCATTACTGACTGGAAAGTTGGAAGTGCAATCATTTTTCAGGGTGAATATAAGGGTCAGCAATATAAGGACAAAGGTATTGTTCGTGAAAATATTCCAAACGAATTATTGAGCTATAGTTATTGGAGTGGATTTTCCGGCACCGAAGATAAGGCTGAAAATTATTCATTGGTAACGTACCAATTGAAACAAAATAAAAACATTACAACCCTGACCTGGACACAAAAAGGATTTGCAAATGAAGATGGGCATAAACATTCCGAAAGTGGAATGGATGCGTTTCTTGTTAGTATAAAAAAAATAATAGAAAGATAATCAAAAGCTATAATATTATTAATACATAAATGACATCAAAAGAACAGTCAATAAAAGAACTTACTATTATTCCCGGAGTTGGAAAATCAATTGCCAATGATTTGTGGAATATTGGAATACACAATATCTCCGATTTAAATGGCAAAACCCCGGAGAAACTATACGAACTATCGAACAAATATGCAGGGATGGTTCAGGATAGATGCCTATTATATGTTTTTCGTTTAGCTGTCTATTATGCAGAAACGCCAAAAAATAAACATGAAACAGATAAATTAAAGTGGTGGAACTGGAAGGATACCAAATAACTTATCCCAAATAAAAAAATAAAAGAGATCGTATCTAAAGATAGACTGAAAAGATATTTAATTTTGCAGCAAAATTTAAAAACAAAAACGAGTATGAGCTTTTTAACAATTATAGAAGAGAAATGTGTGCATGATGGCATTTGCGCCAGTGAATGTCCGTTGATGCTTATTGAGATAAACAAAAACACTTTACTGCCAGAAGCAATTAATGAGGCCGAAAGTAAATGTATTAAATGCGGGCATTGTGTTGCTGTTTGTCCACATGGAGCCATTTCAGTTAAAGAAATCGAAGCAGATGCATGTTACCCAATAAAAAAGGAACTTAAACTTTCTATTTACCAGATCGAACAATTAATAAAATCAAGGCGATCTGTCCGTAAATACCTGAATAAGAAAATTGAAAAAGAGAAATTGTCGAAATTAATCGATAATGCCCGCTATGCACCAACTGGAGGTAACAGTCAACAGGTACAATGGCTTGTTTTTAATTCTAATGAAGTAGTACAAAAATATGCAGCTGCCACTATTGAATTCATGAAAGCAATCGTAAAAAGTGGTCATCCAATGGCAGAAAAATATAATTTATCTGTTATGATAGAAAGATGGGAAAATGGTATTGATGGTATTTTCAGAAAAGCACCAGCAGTAATTATAGCACATGCACCAAAAGAATATGGACTGGCTACAGTTGATGGCACTATCGCAATGTCGTATCTCGACATTGCAGCTGAATCTTTAAATCTTGGTTGTTGCTGGGCTGGTTTCTTTATGATTGCGGCTACTCAATCTCCAGCAATATTAAAAATGCTTAATCTACCTGAAGGCAATATATGTACTGGAGCTTTAATGATTGGATATACAAAAAACAAATACGAAAGAATTCCACCAAGAAAAGAAGCAACAATTATATGGCAAGAATAATTTGCAATTTAATAAGATTAAGCTATATCATTAGATAAAATTATAAAACACGAATGGAATTTAATAAAGTTATAGAAAAAAGGCGAACAATACGCGATTTTCAAGACAAATTAGTTCCTGAAAGCATCATTGAATATGCTATAGAAAATGCTTTTAAAGCTCCTACTTATAATCATCTTCGGGATTGGGATTTTATCATTATCAATGGTTTGGAATCTAAATTAAAATTAATTGAATCGGAGCATCTAGATAAAATCATTAATATAACAGATCTCGAAAAGCTTTTCGAAAAAGAAGATATCGTGAAAAAAGAAATGTATTTAGATGCCATCCCTAAGCAGAAAAAGATGATACTTACAGCCCCATCGGTGATTGTGGTTTTATTTAAACCCAAAACAAAGGTTGAAAAAGCTAAAACGATATATGATTTGAATTGTCTGGCATCGGTTTGGACTTGTATTGAAAACTTTTTGCTTAGTTTAGCCGAACACGATGTGTTTGGTGTTACATTTATTCCCCAAAACATTGATTCAATCAAAGCAAAACTCGAAATACCTGTAGATTTAGAAATAGCTTCTATCATTCCTATTGGTTATATGGCTAATGATGCTAAAATATTGAAACAAAAAACAATCAATATCCCTGAAAGGATACATTTTGAAAAATGGTAACCCAAATATTTAATTTTTTTAACCAGAATTTTGCAAACTGATATTAAAACAAAATAAAAATCTTTATAGTTTATGGAATTTACAAACTCTTGGGGAAATCAATTCAGAGCAGAATCTTATTCCAAGCTTGAATTTCCCAACACTTATTATTTAGCATACAGAGATCTTCCAATGATAATATCAAAACATATAACAGGGAAGAAAGCAATTGATTTTGGATGTGGGACAGGTCGTTCTTCAAGATTTTTAAAACAATTTGGTTTTGAAGTAACCGGCATTGATATTGCTCAGGATATGTTAAATATTGCAAAAAAACTGGATGAAAAAGGCAATTATCAATTGGTAAGTAATGGAAAATATAGTCATTTGGGTATGGAGCAACACGATTTAATTCAATCAATATTTACTTTCGATAATATTCCCGGATGGGAAAATCGCACCCAGATATTAGTATCATTAAGAGATTTATTAAACCCATCCGGAAAAATAATATGTCTGGATTCATCATCAGAGATGTATAAAAATGAATGGGTTTCTTTTACAACAAAATCTTTCACGGAAAATTGGCATGCTAAAACGAATGATATAGTAAAAACTATTATGTTAGATGTTGATGACCGCCGACCAGTAGAAGACATATATTGGACAGAACAAGATTATCATAAATTATTTGATTTGGCTGGACTGGAAATTGAGGAAACTTATAAACCCTTAGGATTAGAAAGTGAACCTTATAACTGGATTTCCGAAAAAGAAACTGCTCCTTGGATTATTTTTGTTTTAAAAAAGAAAGTTAAGAAATGAAATTAATAATGGCAATAGGAACCGGAAGTTTTATCGGAGGAATACTCCGATATTTACTTTCACAGTTAATTCAGACCAGATACCTTTCTGTTTTCCCTTTTGGAACATTGGCAGTCAATATAATCGGTTGTCTGCTTATTGGAGTAGTTTTCGGAATAAGTGATAGAAGTAATCTTACACCTGAATGGCGTTTGTTTTTAGCAACAGGATTACTAGGAGGATTCACAACTTTTTCTGCATTCTCTAATGAAACTGTAAGTATGCTTCGAAGTGGTGAACTTTGGCATGCTTCTGCGTATGTTGCTGCAAGCATTATAATCGGACTTATTGCAACATTTATAGGTATTTCAATAACTAAACTTATATAAAACGGGAAATAATCCAAAGTAACCTGAAGCGAGCGTCACGCTCGTTCCATTTATTTTAGAACATCCTGTTCTTAAATAAATTACTTTTTTATAATAAAGTTTTTTAAATGTCAGAAAAAAGAAAAACCATTGAAGATCAATTATATTATGTAACACTTACAGTTGTTGGGTGGATTGATGTTTTTACGAGAAAGGAATATGTTTATGAAATAATAAACAATTTAAAATACTGCCAACAGAATAAAGGACTTGAAATTTATGCTTATGTGATTATGAGCAATCATATACATTTAATAGCAAGAATGAACAATGGGTCTAAATTAGGTGAATTGTTGAGAGATTTCAAAAGCTATACTGCCAAACAAATCATAAAAATGATAGAGGATAATTAGCAGGAAAGCCGACAAGATTGGTTATTATATATGTTTAAATATTTTGGAAAAGGGAAACATCAAGATTATCAGTTCTGGCAACATACCAACCATCCAATAGAACTTTATAGTTCTGATATAATAATACAAAAAATAAACTATGTTCATAATAATCCTGTAAAATGCGGTTTTGTTGCTGATCCAGAACATTATTTATATAGTAGTGCAAATGAATTTAGCGAAATCAAGGCGCTCCCGATTTAACACAGCCAGAATGACTGTTAGTAGCATGAACGAGCGGGACGCTCGCTCATGCTATTGAACTTATCTATTATTAAATTTTAATTTAAATGATAAAAATAAATTATACATTTGCATGATGAATAATCGAAAAGAAATATTATACAATAATTTTGGAAGAGCTGCATTTGTCGTTCTTTTCTTCTTTTTGATTTATATCTGTTCTGATAAATCAGTTAAACATGACCATGATCCAATACAAAATAATGTAATATCATTGGTTCAATCAAAATCTGTTCAGGCAATTATTGTTGAACAGGTTCAATTACCTTCTTACCAAACAAGTTGGGTTTCTTTACCAGATAGCCCTAATTCTAAGCATTTTGACACCAACATCAAAATTAGTTTTGAAAATAGAAATGTAAGTCAAAAATATATTCTACTTCAAAAAGCACAATTAAAGATTAAACCTTTAGTTAATAAAAGAATTCATTATCCTTTTCTATCAGGAAACACTGAAGAACCGCCCTTTTTAAGTTAATACCCTTTTAAAGTATTTATTTTACTCCTTTGTTAATAAAAGGAGATATTTATTATTAACTTAAAAATTATATAAAATGAAAACAATACTATTTTTTTTAATTGCAATTTTCATATTTGGTATTATTGCAACAGGCTTTACAAATAAAGCAAATACAAAAAACATTATCCTGATTGAATCAGTTGATAAAAATGTTTCACCTGTAACACTATCTCAATCAGTTGAAATAATCAGCAATAGATTGAAAGATTACAGTTCAAAAAAGTTTGAGATCAATGTCATTCCTGAAAAAAATCAAATTCAGGTAGTATTATACAACAATTGGAATTTAAAAGAAGTAGAAAAACTTCTAATACAGAAAGGAAGTATGGGATTTTATGAAACCTATGATAAAAAGTCTTTAACAGAACTATTAAATGGGGATACTAAATTTTATTCATTATTTAACAACAGTATTGACAAAGATTCAGCCACCTGGATTGGAAAAGCAACAATCGCTAATGTTGAAAAAGTTAATGAATATTTAAAATCTATAGGGATAGATAAAAAATGCAAATTTGCATGGTCGCTGAATTCTGAAAATTCTGAAATGTTACTTTATGCACTTAAGTCTGATAAAGGAGCTATACTAAACGGCAACGATGTTGAAAGTGTTAAATTTGGTATTGATAAGAAAACTCAACAATATGAAGTCAAAATCAATTTTAAACCATCTGCAGTCCAAACATGGGCAGAAGCAACAAAACGCAACATGGGTAAAGTCATTGCTGTTATAATTGATAATGATGTCTATTATGCTCCGGTTGTAATGTCTGTCATTGATGGTGGAAAATGCATCATTACTGGCAATCTTACCAAAGCTCAATTATTATATTTCACAGCATTGGGAGATAATGGAGAGTTACCAATAGATTTCAAACTGGTGAAGTAAAATTTAAATTAATAAAAGAGGCTGTATTAGAAGATGCAGCCTCTTTTTTATTTAACAGGTATTCGAATTTAAAATTTAAATTATTAATTCATAAAATGTATTTAATTTTGGTAGGTTTTTAAAAATAAATAAAATGAGAACAATATTAAGCTTATTAACAGTAGCAATTTTTTTACTTTCTTCCTGTAATAACAATTCTGATAGCCCAAAAGAAGATCCAAATATTAAAAAAACATATAGAGAAGATGGTTCTTTATTAGCAAGTTTTACCATGAAAGATGGAAAATATAATGGCGTTGCTTATAATTATTACAAGAATGGAAATGTAAACTTTGAGTTCAACTATGTTAACGGACTTAAAGAAGGTATAGTTAAACGCTATTATATGAATGGAAAATTGTATTCCCAGACACCCTATGCACATGATACCATGGATGGCATTAGGAAGATTTATTATGAAAATGGTAAGGTGTCTTCAGAAATTCCATATAAAAAAGGCAATTTAGAACCTGGTCTTAAAGAATACGAAACAAATGGCGAACTAAAAACCAAAGAAAGAACTATTACTGTTACCCCTTCGAAGAACAATAAATATACACTTCAACTCAATCCCTCCAAAAAATCAGATAATGTTACGTTTTTTATTTTAAGTGGGGCATATCCATTTTACACAAAAAAAGAAATTGCTACTAAACAAGGGATAGCTTCTATAACATTAAATAAAAATGCAAAAGAACCAACATTGATAGAAGCACAAATTAAAACAGATTTTGGAAGTTTGCAGATCATACGAGCAAGTATAGATGCAAATACGATTAAAAAATAAACATATGTTTAAAATTGCTGCTAACCATTGAGACAGAAGGTTTCTACAATAAATAAAATTTAATTATATTTTTCTATAAAATGATAAAAGTGTACATTTGCACTTTAATTTCATAACCTATTTAAATTATATATAATGGATTTATTTGATAAAATTGCACAGAACTATGGTCCTTTGGGACAATATGCCAAACAATCGCATGGTTACTTTATGTTTCCAAAATTAGAAGGAGAAATTGCACCACGTATGAAATTCAGAGGAAAAGAGTGCTTGGTATGGAGTTTAAATAATTATCTTGGCCTGGCAAACCACCCAGAAGTTCGCAAGGTAGATGCTGAAGCAGCCAAGGAATATGGTATGGCATACCCAATGGGAGCCAGAATGATGACAGGTCAAACCAAATATCACGAACAACTTGAAAAAGAATTGGCAGAATTTGTTGGTAAAGAAGATGGATTTTTGTTGAACTATGGTTATCAGGGAATGGTTTCTATTATTGATGCTTTGGTTGACAGAAAAGATGTTATTGTTTACGATGCAGAAGCGCATGCATGTATTATTGATGGCGTTCGTTTACATATGGGCAAACGTTTTGTTTACCCACACAACAATATGGTAAGCTTCGAAAAACAATTAGAAAGAGCTAAAGTTATTACTGACCAAACTGGTGGTTCTATTTTGGTAATTACAGAAGGTGTATTTGGTATGTCTGGAGATTTAGGCAAAATAAGTGAAATCGTTAAACACAAAGCAAAATACAATTTCCGTTTATTGGTAGATGATGCTCATGGATTTGGAACTATGGGAAAAACAGGTGCTGGTACAGGCGAAGAACAGGGAGTTCAGGACCAAATAGACATTTATTTTGGTACATTTGCCAAATCAATGGCAGGTATAGGTGGTTTTGTTGCCAGTAAAGAAATAATCATCAACTATCTTCGTTATAATTTACGTTCACAAATATTTGCAAAAGCATTACCTATGCCTATGGTTATTGGAGGTATCAAACGTCTTGAACTTTTAAAAACCCATCCGGAACTAAAAGAAAAATTGTGGACTATTGTGAATGCTTTACAAAAAGGATTAAAAGAAAATGGTTTAAATATAGGCAATACACAATCACCTGTAACTCCTGTTTATTTATCTGGTGAAGTTTCAGAAGCAACAAATCTTACTTATGACCTCCGTGAAAACTATGGTATTTTCTGTTCAATCGTTTCTTATCCTGTTGTACCAAAAGGAACAATTATTATAAGACTTATCCCAACAGCAATGCATTCATTAGAAGATGTAAAATACACCATTGATTGTTTCTCTAAAATAAAAGACAAATTATTAAGTGGACAATATGCTACTGGTGATATAGTTGACGTTTTTAAAAGTTAATTTCTTTTAAAGTGCCTAAAGTGTGCTAGTGTTTGAAGTACTTAGAGTTATATTTAGGCACTTTAAGTACTTCAAACTTTAGGCATTTTTTATATAATATAGTTATGTATAATACGGAATTTAAAAATGCAATTCTTCAGGGGATTCCTAATGAATTACCTGAAAATCGTCCATTGGATATGAGCTTAAATCATGCTCCCAAAAGAAAAGATATTTTAACAAACGAAGAAAAAAAGCTGGCTTTAAAAAATGCGTTGCGTTATTTCGACCCTAAGCATCATAAAGTATTGGCTTCTGAATTTGCAAAGGAATTGCAAGAATATGGCAGAATTTATATGTACAGGTTCAGGCCAGCTTATAAAATTTTTGCCCGTAGTATCGATGAATTTCCTCATCAATCGAAACAAGCAGCAGCCATCATGCTCATGCTAAGCAACAATTTAGACAATGCAGTTGCGCAGCATCCTCAGGAATTAATTACTTATGGCGGAAATGGAGCTGTATTCCAAAATTGGGCACAATATCTGTTAACGATGAAATATCTTGCGGAGATGACGGATAAACAAACCCTTGTTTTGTATTCTGGACATCCAATGGGATTGTTTCCTTCGCATGCAGATGCACCAAGAGTAGTTGTAACAAATGGAATGGTAATACCCAATTATTCCAAACCCGATCATTGGGAAAAATTCAATGCATTGGGCGTATCACAATACGGACAAATGACCGCAGGTTCTTTTATGTACATAGGACCTCAGGGTATTGTTCATGGTACTGCAATCACCGTTTTAAATGCTGGAAGAAGACTTAAAAACAATACAGATGGTCTTTCAGGAAAAGTATTCGTAACTTCAGGATTGGGAGGCATGTCTGGTGCACAGCCAAAAGCTGCTGTTATTGCCGGTGCAATAGGTGTGGTTGCAGAAATTAACCCAAAAGCAATAAAAACAAGACATTCGCAAGGCTGGGTGGATGAAGTTTTTGATAATCTTGACAAATTAATTGAAAGAATTGAAATTGCCAAAAGCAAAAAAGAAGCAGTTTCGCTTGCCTATGAGGGGAATATTGTTGATCTGTGGGAAAAATTTGTTGAAAAAAATATTAAAATAGAATTGGGTTCAGATCAAACTTCCTTGCACAATCCCTGGGCAGGAGGATATTATCCTGCAGGTTTCAGCTTCGAAGAATCAAATAAAATGATGGCTGAGAAACCGGAAGAATTTAAAAAAGCAGTTCATCAATCCTTAATAAGACAAGTAAATGCAATAAATAAACTGGCTGCAAAAGGAATGTATTTCTGGGATTATGGAAATGCTTTTCTTCTTGAAGCAAGTAGAGCAGGTGCTGATGTTATAAAAGCAGATGGTAATTTCAAATACCCATCATATGTTCAGGATATTATGGGCCCCTTGTGTTTTGACTATGGATTTGGCCCTTTCCGTTGGGTATGTACTTCCTCAAAACCAGAAGATCTGGCTATTACTGATAAACTTGCTGCTGATGTTATCGAAGAAATGATGAAAACAGCACCAAATGAAATCAAACAACAATTAGCCGACAACTTAAGATGGATAAAGGCAGCCGATCATAATAAACTGGTTGTTGGTTCGCAAGCCCGTATTCTATATGCAGATTGCGAAGGTAGGACAAAGATAGCGCAAGCATTCAACAATGCTATTAAAACTGGTAAGATTTCTGCTCCTGTCGTTTTAGGAAGAGATCATCATGATGTTTCCGGAACTGATTCACCTTATAGAGAAACCTCCAATATTTATGATGGCTCCCAATTCACTGCCGATATGGCTATACAGAATGTGATAGGCGATTCTTTCAGGGGAGCAACCTGGGTTTCTATTCACAATGGTGGAGGTGTTGGCTGGGGAGAAGTGATCAATGGCGGTTTTGGAATGGTGCTCGATGGTAGCGAAGATGCTGAAAGAAGATTGAAAATGATGCTTTTCTGGGATGTAAACAACGGTATTTCCAGAAGAAGTTGGGCACGTAACGATGAAGCTATTTTTGCCATTAAAAGAGCGATGCAGGCAGAACCTTTGCTGAAAGTTACATTGCCTAATATTGCGGATGATTCGGTGCTGGATGGGTTATTTTAATCTATTTACAGTTATTTAACATTCCCCTTTTTATTATCCCTTTCCATTATTTATTCTCGATAAATCTATATTTGTTGCAGGTTGAATAATAAAAGGAATGTTTTCAATTTTAACATCGCTTTTATCTAATCCAAAGGCTTTTTCGTCTCTTTGTCCAAAACGCTTTAAGAAAAAATAAGATTGTAAGAGCACCCCTTCGCGAAGTGAAAATTCGTTTTCAACAGAAAGAAACTTTTCAATGACAATAAATTTGAAATTAGGTTCAATATTATATTTGGTAGAACCATCTGGTTTTATGTGCAGATTTAATTCTTTTTTTGCTACCAGTTCCTGTACTATCTTTTTAAAATACAGCTCTGTTCGGGGTTGAATACGAAATCCGATATTGATATTTACCTTTATCAGTTTATCATCAATCAATTCACTCACATCATAGGTCAATGTGTAAGGACTCTCTACTCTGTTTATATGTAGCAACCAATAAACATCTGCTCTTTTGGGATTTTTTGAAAATATAGAATTAATTATTTTCTCTTCTATCTCATGACGGTTGTTGGCTTTGGTGAGGTAGATCAAATGGGTAGAAAATTTTGGTATGGAATCATCAACACTCAACTCCTGAATTAAATTGGTATATTTACCAATTTCTGTAAATCTGGTGAATTTATTTTTAATTTTTCTGGCATAATACCAAACATACATGGTAGAAAATATAAATAATTCAAAAAACAAAAACATCCATCTTTCTTTAATTTTAGCTACATTGGTAATAAAGAAAGAAGACTCTACAATTCCAAATAGCAGCAAAAGACCGAAAACTATATAGATATTCCATTTTTTTATATATACCAAATAATAACTCAACAGGATGGTTGTCATCATCATGGCTATGGTAATTGAAAACCCATAAGCAGCTTCCATGTGGGTTGAATTTTTGAAATATAAAATCATTAGAATACAGCCAATCCATAGAATAGTGTTTACAGATGGAATATAAATCTGTCCTTTTAGTTCTGTTGGTTGTTTAACTTTAACCCTGGGCCAAAAATTCAAGCTCATGGCTTCGCTTATCAATGTATAAGAACCACTGATCAATGCTTGTGAGGCAATAATGGTTGCAGCAGTGGCAATTAAAATGCCCGTTAGTAAAAACCATTGCGGCATCATTTCAAAAAAAGGATTTCTGCCATTCAAAAAAGGATTTCCCTGATGCATTATCCATGCAGCTTGACCTAAATAGTTTACAACAAGGCTAATTTTAACAAAAGCCCATGTAATACGGATGTTTTTTCTACCACAGTGTCCTAAATCTGAATACAATGCTTCTGCACCCGTTGTACACAAAAATACGGCACCTAATAACCAGTAACCTTGTGGATATTCGGTAAGTAAACGAAATGCATAGACAGGATTTAAGGCTTGTAATACTGAGGGAAAATGAAGTATTTCAACAAATCCAACTACAAATAACATCAAAAACCAGATTAACATCATAGGCCCAAATGCCTTTCCTACTTTTTGTGTTCCAAATCGTTCAAAGAAAAACAAAAGAGACAATATAACAACGACAATGGGTACTGTAGATATATTGGGAATAATAATACCTAAACCTTCAACTGCTGATGCAACAGAAATAGGTGGGGTAATAATTCCATCAGCCAACAAAGTAGTTGCTCCCAATATGGTAGGAATTACTAATTTTTTCCCAAACCTGCGAACAAGCGCATAAAGAGAAAAGATACCACCTTCTCCATGGTTATCTGCTTTTAGGGTTAACCAGATATATTTGATGGTTGTCTGGAACACTAATGTCCAAAATACACAAGACACACCCCCAAATATGAGTGTTTCTGTGATGGGTTTATCACCAACAATTGCTTTCAGCACATACAAAGGACTGGTTCCTATGTCGCCATATATAATCCCAAGAGCTACTAATAAAGAGGCAAAAGTAATCTTATTCGAATGGATGTCATTCAATTTCATTTGAAAATATTTTAAGTAAATGATGATTTATTGTTATTGTTTGGCTGTTCTCTCGATAAAAACCCAGCAATACTGTGCGATTATTTTTACTGCAGAATTCTTTTAATTTCTTTTTTTATTCTTTGCAAAAGTTATATTAAAAAATTTATATAATTTATTTATCAATAACAAATCTATATCCTACACCGGATTCAGTAATTATGAATTTTGGCTGATTGGGGTCTTCTTCTATTTTCTTTCTCAATTGAGCAATGAATACACGCAAATATTGCGACTGATCAATATATCCGGGTCCCCATACCTGTTGCAATAAATAATGATGTGTTAACACTTTTCCTTCATTTTTTGCAAAGAGAGAAAGTAGGGTGTATTCAGTTGCAGTTAGTTTAATAATTTCATTATTCTTTTTTACAGTCCTGGCAGATAAATCAATTTGCAAGTTGTTGCAGTCAACAAGTGGACCTTTATCCTCATGAGAAGTAACCCGCAATGCAGAACGTATTCTTGCAAGTAGTTCGCCTGTTCTGAAAGGTTTTATTAAATAATCGTTTGCTCCATTGTCCAATGCTTTAACAATATCCTCTTCACTACTTAATACTGATAAAATGATAATTGGTTTTGCATACCACTCTCTTAGTTTTTTCAACACAGAATGTCCACTTTCATCTGGCAAACCAAGATCAAGCAAAATGAGATCAGGAGGATGATTGGCTGCCATTATTAAACCTTCACCAGCTGATGCCGCTTCAATAACTTTAAAGTCATTGCTCTGCAAAGTTATATTCAATAATTTGCGAATCTGGACCTCATCGTCTATAATTAATATTTCTGAATTATTCATTTTTCAAACTATTAATATAAGATGCTTCTGCAGGTATTTCAATAGTAAATTTCGCTCCTCCCTCTATAACATTTTCTAATTGAATGGTACCATTATGTGCTTCCACAAATCCCTTAGCAATAGACAAGCCTAAACCTGTTCCGCCGGTATATGAACTTTTGAGCCGGTAAAACTTATCAAAAACCTTATCAATTTCATCTTCAGGAAAACCTTTGCCATTATCCTGTATTGTAATAAGCAGACGTTGTATTTTATCATCTCTATAAATATGATTATAATCTTCCGAGAAATGTCCGCTTATTTCCATATTATAATTAACTTTAATAATTATAAAGGCTTTTTCGGGAATATTTTGTAAGGCATTATTAAGTAAATTACATAGGACTTGTTGCATAAGTCCCATATCAATTTTAAAAAGGGGTAATTTATCTAAAATT
>DYDE01000036.1:13321-29664 GCA_020718065.1 Marinifilum sp.
TAAGTTGACTCTTATTTATATTTTCCTGCATCAGGTTTACAGAACTATGCACCAATTCAGTAATATCGCACCAGTCTTTTTTGGGTTTAATGATTCCTGATTCCAAACGGGACATATTCAGTAGGTTTTCTACTTGTCTGTTTAAACGAAGTGATGCTTTAGATATTTCTGATAATAATTCTGTTTTACTCTGTTCAGAAAGTTTATTGTTTATGGCTTGTAAATTATCTGTTGCCCCAATAATTGTTGAAATAGGTGTCCTTAATTCGTGAGAAAGTGAATTAAGCAAGGTATTATATAGTTTTAATGTTTTTTCTTTTTCTTCCTTTTCGTTTTCTTTCTTTTCTATTTTTCGGATTTTATATGTCAATGCTGCATTAATCATTACAATAATAAAATACATAAAGAACATAGGTATATCTTCGGAACTATGAATGGCAAATGTGAATTTTGGCGGAATGAAAAAGAAATTCCATACCAATGCACTTATAATAGCTGATATAATAACTGGCAGTAGGTCGAAAGACATAGCAACCAGCGAAACAGTTACCAATAATATAAGTGCAACAACTTTGTAGCCGATAAAATCGGAAAAGAAATAACAAATACCTGCAACCAACAATACCAATGCTATACTTATGAAGTATTGATTTACTTTACTGATTTTATTATAAAAGAAAAATGCCATCTTTATTATATATAATGTATTGCAAATTTACGCTTAAAGTTATAAGTATATTATCAAATAAAAGGCAAAAAGTATAAAGATTTTATAAAGACAAGATTTAAAAATCACAAAAACAACTTAATGCATCTTTATAAAATCTTTATACTTCTGATAATAACCTATATAAAATCCTTATAAGTTCGGTTGTAAATTTGTATTGTTAAAAATTGATATGAAATGAATGCAATTATTTTATTAGAAACAACTAAACCTATTGAGATGATAAACACTTCTACAGGGTATATTATAGGAGCAATTATTGCTTTGTTTATTTTAGGATACCTTTTTTATTCGCTCATTAAACCTGAAAAATTTTAAAAAAATCAAATATTATGAACCCCTTTATATTAATATTAGAATTATTTGGAGGCTTAATCCTTCTTTATGGATTCAGTTATTTACTCGGTCGTCTTTTCAAAATACATAAATATTTAAATAATTAAAAAATGATAACACGGGATTTTATACAGATCATACTATTTATTGTTCTTCTAATTGGGTTAACACCTGTTTTGGGTAATTATATGTTTAAGGTTTTTAATGGCAAGAAACATATAATGATACCGGTGTTGGGCTGGCTCGAAAAACTGATATATAAATTTACCGGCGTAAACTCCGGAGAAGAAGCAAATTGGAAAACATACACCTTTGGATTGCTTATGTTTAATTTGATAGGATTTGTGTTTGTATTTCTGATTCAACTATTTCAAGCTTATTTACCTTTGAATCCTGCTCATCTTACCAATGTTTCGTGGCATTCTGCTTTTAACACTTCGGTAAGTTTTATGACCAACACCAACTGGCAGGGATATGCAGGAGAAACAACAATGAGCTATTTTGTTCAAATGATTGGTCTTACTGTTCAGAACTTTGTGAGTGCAGCAACAGGAATTGCAGTTTTATTGGCACTTATCAGAGGAATAGCTAGAAAAACCACAGATAACCTTGGTAATTTCTGGACGGATTTAACACGCTCAACTTTATATGTCCTTTTACCTCTTTCTATTTTATTTTCTATTGTATTGGTTGGTCAAGGAGTAGTACAAAATTTTAAAACATACGAAACAGTTCAAACACTGGAGGGATCACAACAAATTATTCCGATGGGACCGGCAGCTTCACAAATTGCAATAAAGCAATTGGGAACAAACGGAGGTGGTTTTTTTAATGCCAATAGTGCGCATCCATTTGAAAACCCAACACCATTGAGCAATTTTCTTGAGATGTTAGCTATATTGCTTATTCCTGCTGCATTAACTTTTACGTATGGTAAAATGGTTGGCTCTACACGACAAGGATGGACGATTTTTTCGGTAATGCTGATATTGTTAATAGCAGGTTTAAGTATATCGTTGTATGCAGAATATGCCCATAATCCCATTTTTGGAAATTTACATTTAATGGAAGGCAAAGAGACCCGTTTTGGAATTACTAACTCCGTTCTTTGGTCAACTTCTACTTCAGCAGCTTCTAATGGTTCTGTTAATGCTATGCATGATAGTCTTTCGCCAATATCAGGAATGATCGCAATGATTAACATTATGCTTGGTGAGGTAATTTTTGGAGGGGTAGGTGCTGGATTATATGGTATGGTAATATTTATAATACTTACTGTTTTTATTGCTGGACTGATGGTAGGTCGTACACCAGAATACCTAGGGAAAAAGATAAATGCTTTTGAAGTAAAAATGGCCATTATTGCAGTTCTTGCACCTAATATTGTAATACTTCTTTTTGCTGCTTGGGCTTCAGTCATTCAACCTGGTTTATCAAGTTTGAATAATTCAGGTCCACATGGGCTTTCTGAAATTCTTTATGCTTATAGTTCGGCTGCAGGAAATAATGGAAGTGCTTTTGCAGGGCTTAATGCAAATACAATGTTTTATAATTTGACACTTGGTATTGGAATGTTAATTGGTCGGTTTGGAATAATTATTCCAGTAATGGCAATAGCAGGAAGTATGGGTAGAAAGAAAATTACACCACTATCTGCAGGAACTTTCCGCACTGATAATTCATTGTTTATCATTTTATTGATAGGAGTAATAATTATTATAGGAGGCTTAACACATTTTCCAGCTTTATCTCTTGGTCCTGTTGTTGAACATTTACTAATGAATCTGGGAATAACCTTTTAATTTTTAAATAAAATGAGTACAAAACAAAATACAAGTCTTTTTAATAAAAAAATATTGTTGCAGGCAGCAAAAGACAGTGTAATGAAATTAAATCCTGCATTACAGGTTAAAAATCCGGTTATTTTTATAGTTGCCATAGGATCAATTCTTACAACAATTATTGTGTTCGTGGGTATTTTTCAGGGAAACTTTTCATCCTTTAACTTACAAATATGTATTTGGTTGTGGTTCACCGTGTTGTTTGCCAATTTTTCGGAAGCTATAGCAGAAGGTAGGGGAAAAGCACAAGCAGAAAGTTTACGCAAAAATCGGGTACAAACCAAAGCGCGTAAAATGGATAACAAAAAAGAAGTTTCTGTTTATGCTACCGAACTGAAAAAAGGGGATATTGTTGTTTGCGAATCAGGCGATGTTATACCTTCGGATGGCGAAGTGATTGAAGGCATTGCCAGTGTGGACGAATCGGCAATTACTGGGGAATCTGCTCCAGTTATTCGCGAAAGTGGTGGTGATCGATCAGCAGTAACAGGAGGAACAAAAGTAATCAGTGACAGGATTTTGATTCGTATCACCAGTGAACAAGGCAATACGTTTATTGATAGAATGATTGCTTTAGTGGAAGGAGCAAAACGTCAGAAAACTCCCAATGAAATAGCTCTTTCAATTCTTCTTTCAGGATTGTCAATAATCTTTTTATTGGCAGTAGTAACTCTTCCTGCATTCTTTAGCTACAGCCTCTCTGCTTCAGGATTACCAATGTCTAATAATTTAACACTTCCAGTGCTCATTGCTTTATTGGTGTGTTTAATTCCCACTACGATCGGTGGTTTATTGAGTGCCATTGGAATAAGCGGAATGGATCGACTTTTACAACGTAATGTAATAGCCACCAGTGGTCGTGCAATAGAAGCCGCTGGTGACGTTGATGTTTTATTGCTCGACAAAACAGGAACGATCACTTTGGGTAATCGAATGGCAACAGATTTTGTTCCTGCAGAAAATGTAAGCATTGAAGAACTTGCTGATGCCGCACAATTTGCATCACTTTCAGATGAAACACCCGAAGGACGATCTATAGTTATTCTTGCAAAAGAAAAATTCAATATTCGTGGTCGTGAAGTTCACCAACTCAATGCAACTTTTATTCCCTTTACAGCACAATCAAGAATGAGCGGTGTTGATTATAAAACAGAGGAGGGAACATTTCACAATATTCGTAAAGGATCATCAGAAGCAATTCGCACATTCGTGAGAAACAATAATGGATTTTTTCCTCAAAACATTCAGGATGTTGTTAATGAATTGGCAAGGCAAGGAGCAACACCATTGGTGGTAGCTGAGGATAAAAGGGTTCTTGGCGTTATTCACCTAAAGGACATTGTAAAAGGTGGAATAAAACAAAGGTTTGCCGAATTACGACAAATGGGTATAAAAACAGTGATGATTACAGGTGATAATGCTTTAACCGCTGCAGCCATCGCAGCCGAAGCAGGTGTTGATGATTTTATGGCAGAAGCAACACCCGAGGACAAATTAAAGCGTATTCGTGAAGAACAAGCAAACGGGCATTTGGTGGGTATGATAGGTGATGGAACAAATGATGCCCCTGCTCTTGCTCAGGCAGATATTGGCATTGCTATGAATACAGGGACACAAGCTGCTCGAGAAGCTGGCAATATGGTTGACCTCGACAGTAATCCTACAAAATTAATTGAAGTAGTCGAGGTTGGGAAACAACTATTAATGACCCGTGGAGCTCTCACTACATTTAGCATTGCAAATGACGTAGCTAAATACTTTGCCATTATTCCTGCTATAGCAATTTCTCTTTATTCTGGGAAAAATGGCATCGGTCCTCTTTCTGCATTAAATGTGATGAACCTGGGTTCACCTCAAAGTGCGATATTGAGTGCTGTAATCTTTAATGCTATTATTATCATACTTTTGGTTCCTTTGGCTTTAAGAGGGGTTCATTATCGTCCCGTTTCTGCCAATAATGCTTTAATACGTAATCTGCTTATTTTTGGATTAGGTGGTATTATTGCCCCTTTCATTGGAATTAAACTGATTGATATTTTGATAAACTTATAAACAAATTATTATGAAAACCCTATATATATCATTAAAAATATTTTTATTCTTTACCATTTTAACAGGTATTATTTATCCGCTAATGGTTACCGGAATTGCACAACTGATATTTCCCTGGAAAGCAAATGGCAGTTTAATAACAAAAGATAATGAAGTAATAGGAAGTAAACTAATCGGTCAGGAATTTGATAGTATCATATACTTCTCTTCCCGTCCTTCGGCTGTTTCCTACAACCCCTTACCTTCTGGAGGATCAAATTATGGTTTGACCAATACAAAATTAAAAGAACTTGTAAATGAACGAAAAAAGCAATTTATTGCATTTAATCAATTAGACAGCCTTACATTCATTCCTTTAGAAATGTTATTTGCATCTGCAAGTGGACTTGATCCTCATATTTCTCTTAATGCTGCTTTATTACAAGTAGAAAGAATTGCCAAAGCACGAAACTATACAGAAACACAAAAACAAAAATTGTTAGAATGTATAAAAGCCCATACTGAGAAACCACAGTTTTTATGTTTTGGGGAAGAAAGAGTAAATGTATTTTTATTAAATTTGGATATTGATAAAATTTAATAATTTATAGAGTTGAGCAAGTTTGATGATAACAGACCTAATCCTGATGAACTTCTGGCTTCTTTGATTAATGAAGAAGAAAAAAGTAAAAAAGGGAAACTGAAAATATTTTTCGGAATGTGTGCTGGTGTGGGAAAAACTTATACTATGCTACAAACTGCTCATGCTGAGAAATTAAAAGGTCATGATATTATCATCGGTTATGTTGAAACACACAAACGCAAGGAAACTGAAGTATTGGTAAATGGTTTCGAAATCATACCTCGTAAAACATTCAACTACAAGACGGCAACTGTTCATGAGATGGATCTGGATACGATTATTGCAAGAAAACCTCAAATTGTTTTGGTTGATGAATTAGCACACACTAATGCTCCAGGAAGCAGACATACAAAACGCTACCAGGATGTCCAGGAAATTTTAGAAAATGGAATCCATGTTTATACAACATTAAATGTACAACATCTGGAAAGCCGTTCTGAAACAGTAGCACAAATTACTGGTATCATTGTTAGAGAGACTCTACCCGATGAGATTTTTGAGATTGCAGATGAAGTTGAACTGATTGACTTGACTCCCGAAGAATTGCTTCAAAGATTATATGAAGGGAAAGTATATACTCACGAACGCTCCAGAGAAGCGATAGAAAATTTCTTTCGTAAAGGTAATATCACTGCACTTCGTGAAATGGCATTACGTATTGTTGCTGACAGGGTGGATAAACAATTACATGACTACATGAAACACAAACATATTCGTGGTCCATGGAAATCTGGTTTACACTTGTTGGTGTCAATTGACTATCATCAGCAATCTACCAGATTGTTGCGATGGGCTAAAAATCTTTCTTACGCTATGGGAGCGAATATCCAAGCTCTTTATGTTGAAACCACACATAAATTAACACCCAAAGAACGTGAACAACTTGATAAAAACTTTAATCTGGCTAAACAATTAGGAATTAAATTTCGGATAATAACCAGTTTTGATGTTGTAAAAGCTATCGTTGACTTTGCTCAAAAAGAAAATGTTACTCATATTATTATTGGCAAACCGCGTGTCCGTAATATTTCTTCTATGTTTCTTCTTGGTAACTTCGTTAATAAGTTGATAAAGTTTAGTGGAAATATTGATGTATATATTCTGGGGTCTGACAGCAATGCAAAAGATCGGTTTAAAGATAAAGTTTCTGTTCCTCCATTTACTTCGAATATTAGTCAATACCTTACTGCTTCATTGCTTGTATTTTTATCATCCATTGCTTGTTATCTTGTTAATGATTTTATCGGATACCAAGTTGTTTCTTTTGTTTTTTTATTTTTAGTTTCCATTTTGGCACTTTTTTATGGTACTGGTCCTATTTTGCTCACTGCAACCATGTGTGCAATTATTTGGGACTATTTCTTTATACCACCTCAATTTACACTGCATATCGAAAAACCTGTAGATATGTTGATGCTCGTTATGTTTTTTATTATTGCACTATTAAATGGCATTTTAACCTCAAGAGTTCGCCGTCAGGAAAAGAACATCAGGATACGAGAAGAAAGAACCCATGCACTCTATCAGCTTGCAAAAGAATTAACAATGGCTTCTGGTATTGATGAGGTTACTAAAACAGCTCAAAATTATATTCAAAAATATTTCAACTTAGACTGTGCTATTATTCTTAAAAACGAATTAAATATATTAGAGGATAAGGTAAAACACGAAACAAAAATTATATTATCAGATAACGATATGAGTATTGCTGTCTGGGTGTATAAAAATTCTGATAAAGCAGGAAAACATACAGATACATTACCATCCGGGAATTACACTTTTTACCCTTTAACAGGCAGGAATGATAATATGGGCGTGATTGCTGTTATGCATACCAATATATTTACACATGGAGAAGAGCAATTTTGGGAAGCCGTTCTCTCACAAATATCAGGTAAATTTGAGCGTGAATTTTTGCGAAATGCAGCAAAACAAACATATATATTAAATGAATCGGATAAACTATACAAAACTCTTTTTAACTCCATCTCCCATGAGTTGCGTATTCCTGTTGCAACCATTATGGGTTCATCTGATATACTACTTTCTCAAAGTTTTCCTGAAGAAACCAGAAAGAAGCTTTATTTTGAAATCAACGAAGCTTCTATTAGACTAAATCGACTCATCGAAAATTTGTTGAATATGTCTCGGCTAGAAACTGGGCGAATAACTCTGCGATGCGATTGGTGTGATGTTCATGATTTAGCTTATAAGGTAACAGAAACACTAAAGCAAGAATTGCTCTCCTATAAACTTTCAATAGTCATTCCAGCAAATATGCCTCTGGTTTATATTGATTTTGGACTTATTGAACAAGTAATTCATAATCTTCTTTTGAATGCAACTCAAAATGCTCCTATTGATAGTAGTATAAGAATTAAGTTCTTTTATGATAATGGTATATTTACAATACAAGTTATGGATAGGGGAAAAGGATTTCCTGAATCAGAACTAAACTCCGTATTTAATAAATTTTACAGAGGTAAAGATGCAAAAGCTGGAGGTACCGGACTAGGCTTGTCGATTGTAAAAGGTTTTGTTGAAGCACATGAAGGAACAGTTGTTGCCAGAAATCGTCAAAATGGTGGTGCTTTATTTACCATTAAAATTCCTGTAAAAATATCGGAAATAAATCCAGAAAATCAAAGTGATATATGAGAAATTAGTCAATTTACATTTAGAGGTTGTTTAAAATTAGTTTTGTTAGAATATCAAACTTGGTTCTGTTTATTACTTTCATATAAACCACGACCTTTAGGTCGTGGCAATATTATTAATAGCCCCGACTTAAAAGTCGGGGACAAAAAACAGAATACAATAGAGCCCAATAATTTACTGATGAAAAGTAGATAATAAAAATTTCAAACAACCTCTTAATGCTTATAAAATTGACAAATGATTTTTACAAAAACATTAGTAATCGCTCGAACAATAAAAACACTTCAAAGTTAATTAATAGTATGAAGAAATAAATTATTATAGATTTTGATATGAAAGAAAATATAATAGAAGAACACTAATCATTTCTTCGAAATTACCCGTTTTATTAAAGATTGAATAAAAGAACACATTCAACATACTAATATGCTGCATAGAGATTTCTGTATGAAAAAGAGCTAGTATAAAAGTATTTTCACAAAAACTTATCAAACAATTTTTTTTTATACTTTTTATAGAAAGGAAGATATTCTTCCTATTTCTTTATTTAAATGATTAAATTTGCAAAAAATAATTCTTTATTCTAATTATGTATAACCCGGAAGTATCTGATGAGACAAATAAATCAATTGAGGAATTGGTTGATGTATTGAGTAAACAAACTATTGTAATTTCGGGATATTCAAATAACAACAACTTTACAATAAAACCCGATCAAGAAAAAGGTATAATAACAATATCTTTCACCGACTTAAATTGTAATATAAAGATAACACTTCAGCTGCAAAATATCCAAAGAAGTATAACTTACAATTATATTTTTCATACTGTCGCTAACAATTTTTCAAAAACAATAGATACCTCCTATTATCCTGAAGGAACATATCATTTGAAAATTAAGATTTCAGACAAATCCTTTTTGCAAAAGTTGATTATTCAATAATTTCATTATGATAGAAATGAATGTTTCTTTTTAATAAAAAATCAAATAAAACGAGACAGAAAGGCTTCTTTTTTTTCGTTAAGAAAGCTTTTTCCTTTATGATTGTTTATCACTGGAATCTTTGCATTGTTATAAAACAATAACTAATCTTTATATTTTTGATTATAATACTGATATAGTATATTTTACAATCCCGATTATAATTCATTCAAGCTTTTAATTATTCTACAAAAAAAAAGAAAAAATTGTAACTTTATAAACTTTTAAAAACGAAAAAGTGTATAAATTTGGTATCTTTTCCCAATTCAAATAGAGATAAAAATAAACTAAATAATATAGTAAGAAATTCTTTCCTTTTCTTATTGTTATTTTTTGTGCATTTTTCTTTTGCTCAAAACATATCTAAAATTGATAGTTTTGAAATTAATTTATGGAAGTTTGCTAATACAGAAAATGAAGTTGAACAATTACTTAAATTCTCATATGAATTAGAGAGCTTCGATACAAGTAAGGTATTGATATATACTTTAAGGGCTTATAATGTTTCCAAAAACATCGATTATAAATTAGGAGAAGTAAACACATTATTACGCATCAGCAAATACTATCTCAATAATCGGAATTTTGAAAAAGCCATAGAATACGCTGAAAACTCAAAAGAATTAGCAAAAAAACTTAAAATGCTCAAAGAAATAGGTTATGCTAATTCCCAAATATCAGTAATATATTATGAAATCGGTGATTATAAAAAAAGCTCGGAATACGACTTTGAGAACTTGAAATATTTTGAACAAATTGACGATCAACAAGGAATAGGAATAGCTTATGGAAATATCGGTGTGGATTTTATTAATCAGAAAAATTATCCCAAAGCACTGGAATATTTAAACAAATCGCTTTATATTGCCCAAAAAATCAATGATTCTTCAGGTATCTCATATCAATACAACAGCATTGCCAGTTTATATTTCGAACATTTTAAAGATTATAAAAAAGCCCGATATTACTACAATGAAGCATTAAAAGTAAATATTTTATTGCACGACAAATACCAAATCGCTATCAATTTCATGAACCTGGGTAGTGTGTACTTGGAACTTGATGAAATGGATAGCGCACACATGTATTACCAAAAGGCATTGCAAGATTTTAGTGAGCTGCATTTTCCACTCCTTATCGCCGAATGTCAGCTTGGATTAGGAGAATATTATTTCAAATTAAATGATTTAAATAAGAGTGTACAGTATGCCGATTCTACTTTGTTTTCCGGAAAATTATTCGATTCAAAAGAGTTGCAACTAGAAGCTGCCAAACTATTGCATAAAAACTATTTACTTCAAAAAGATTCAGCAAGCGCCTATAAATATGCAATGATAGAAAACCAAATTAAAGACAGTCTTTTTCTTTTTCAAAATCAAAAAGATTTATTTTTACTCGAATTTCAGTATAACAATATAAAAATTGAAAAGCAACGACAAATAGAACAACAAAAGAAAAATTTTGTGATAAGCATCATCATTTTATGCATGGTGTTTATTATCATCATCATTCTATTAATCCTATTGCATTTTAAAACGAAAGCAAAAAACGCAATACTCGAAAAAGAGAAGACTGAATCGATTTTAGATTTTAAGAAAAAAGAATTAGCAAATAATCTCCTTGCCTTGATTCAAAAGAATGAAATGATGGTGGATATTTCGAAAAAGCTGATTGGTTTGGAAAAAGAAGCCGCAAATGATGACACCAAAGACGCCATCGGAAAACTTAGCAAGCAAATAGTTCAAAGTGTTAAGAACAAAAAATGGACAGAAATTTCAAAACAGTTTCAAGAAGTCCATGCCCAATTCTATGAGAAGTTATTGGTAAAATTCCCCGAATTAACACAAAACGAATTGAAACTTTGTGCGTTTCTTCGCCTTAATATGACCACAAAAGATATTTCCGAGCTTACGGGGCAACAACTAACTTCCATTGATCAGGCCAGATATAGGCTTCGCAAAAAACTGGAAATCTCCAATTCTGAAACAAATCTTGTTGTTTTCTTATCCCAGATATAAAAAACAGCTACAGTTTACCCGCCATTTTTTTAAATTCACCATATCAGACGAATCTCTGCCAAAGAATTCCATCAAATGGCTTTTTACCAAAATTTGATTTTCATGTTACTCATTGCCAGGCAACTAAAATTAGTTTGTTGAGATAATGTAGGGGTGTTTTTTAACTCAGGTAGTTATTTTGTAGGGGAACAATAGTTTCTTTTAAATTCCAAATTGGTGTTATTTGCACAATAAAAATTATTAACAGTGCGAAAAACAAACAAACAACAAACTAAAAATAATGACAACTCTAAAAGTTCGGAAAATGTTATTGAAACAATAGAGAACATTAAAAAGATAGAGAATCAGACTGTCATTTTGAATAAGATTCTTAATTCAGTTTTAAATATGAATACAACAGATACCAGTAATGATACAAAAATTCTTAATTCATAAAACTCATCAATTCATTATATAAATTAAAACAATTCAAATTATGAAAACAATTCAAAACTTCTATTTAATTATCTGTTTTCTGATAGTATCTTACCTAACTATTGGAAAAACTTCTGCTCAGTGGGAGTCTATAGGTCCCGAAGGCGGCTATATTAAATGCATGACACTTTCAGGATCCAAACTGTATGCAGTTACAAGCGGGCGTGCACTATACAGTTCAACAAACAACGGCAATAACTGGACTTATTTAAACAGTATAAATTTGCCTGTCGACATTCGCGCTTTTGCAACTATTGGAAATATGCTGTTTTTAGGAACCGGCTCTGGTTTGTATCGTTCAGATGATAATGGTGCATCATGGGTTCTTAAAACAAATGGATTTCCTGTAGGTGGAAATTGGGTAAATAAGTTGGCAGTAAGTGATACTACTTTATTTGCGGCAGCTACTACCGCAAAAATTCTTCGTTCAACTGATTTTGGTGAAAACTGGACAATTCAGGCTACAGGAATAACCTGTAACGATATCTATGCTTTAACAGCGACCCCTACTACTATCTTTACCGGTGGCGGAAGTAATAGGAAAGGTGTGTTTCGTTCAACCGACAACGGGGATACATGGCAACAGGTTACAACCGGAATGTATTATTTTTATAATGGAGCTCCGGTATATGGTTATGCTCCTAATATTCAATCATTAGGATATAATGGAACCGATTTATATGCTGCTACAAACGGTTTTCAAGGAATCTGGAAATCTTCCGATAACGGTGATAACTGGGTTATGACCGGCACAGAAACAAGGAATAATCAAATTTATAATGCAGTAATAGGTGATGGAAGTACAGTTTATGCAGCTTCTCATGCCAATGGCATTTTTCGTTCAACGAATAACGGTACAAGTTGGACTGTTGCAAACACCGGAATAGACATCTATCATACTGCTACTTCATTTCTAATATATGGAAGCAGTGTTTTTACTGGAACTAAAGCTGGAATATACAGAACTACCAATAGCGGACTAAATTGGACTAATTCAGATGCTGGCATTTGTGGAAACAGTACTACTTTTGGTGGTCTTGTATCAATAGGTTCCGATATTTTCGCAGGGACTAATTTCGGAGGAGTTTTTCGTTCATCCAATGCCGGTAGTAGTTGGTCAAAGGTCAATAACGGTCTTCCATTAAATCAAAATGTCAGTTATTATACTAATATTTATTCAAGCTCAACTACTTTGTTTGGGTATGGACTTATGTCAACAGACAATGGGGATAGCTGGGGGGCATTTAATTCACCGGGAGGGTCTTCATGGAGTAACGAAAAGGCATGGATAGAGCACGGAACAGGAAAATTTGCAATAAAATCATACACGGATATGGGAGTTTATCGTTCAATGGACAATGGAGCTACTTGGAACCTCGTAAACAACGGCATCGATCCAAATTCAAGTGTTTTCGTATCCATTTATTCAGATGGAACAACTCTGTATGTTGGTACCGATGTCGCCTATTATTATTCAACTGATAACGGAGATAATTGGATTGCCGGTTTGTTCCCTGATTACAATTCGTGGTCGTTTAGTGGGGCATGTTTTACTATAACAACTACTGCTCGTCTGATGGGTATCTCTGGTGGCGGAGGTGAAAGAGGAATTTATCGCACAACTGATAGCGGCGCAAACTGGATTAAAGTGAATGATCTTCTGGTTCATAAGTTTGTAGTTAGCGAAAATAATATATGGGTAAGTGGAACAAACCTTGAGGATGTAAACGGAATACTTACAGAAGTTCCTGCTGTTCTATTGTCGCAGAATGATGGACAAAACTGGATTAAAATTAGTGGGACTCTTTCTGTCAGCACTTATTCCATTGTTACCGAAGGCACTAATATTTATACAGCAATAGATTCACCTGTTAATGATATATTTCGCTCTTCCAATAACGGAGTTAACTGGATAAGCATCGGTGCTGGTCTTAATCCCAATACAGAAGTAACTACCTTAACTGTACTAAACAATAGGATTTATGCAGGAACACAAGGCCATTCTTTATGGGTGAGGAATTTGGACGATTTTCTACTACCATCACAACCAAGTATAATTACTGGTACTGCTTCTCCTTGCATTGGTTCATCACAAACATATTATGTAACAAATGTTTCAGGTGTAACATACTCATGGCAATTTCCAACAGGATGGATAATTACATCTGGTGGCACAACTAATTCTATTACAGTTACTGTTGGCAATAACACAGGTTTTGTAATTGTAACTCCTTCTAATGCATTTGGTAGCGGACCATCACAGGTATTGCCTGTTAACCCTATTATTTCTCCCCCATCTCAGCCAAGTACCATTGCAGGTTCTGCTACGCCACTTCAAAATTCAAGTCAAATTTATAGTGTAACGAACGTAGCTGGTACAACTTATACCTGGACTTTTCCATCAGATTGGATACAAACTGCAGGAGGAACAACAAATTCTGTTACCGTTACAGTCGGTATTGTGGCTGGAAATGTTACTTGTACCCCATCAAATGATTGTGGCAATGGCACTGCAAGCACCTTAGCTGTGGTACCTTCTGGTGTTGGAATAAATGAATTTAACGAAAGTAATTATATTTCTGTATTCCCAAATCCGACTAAAGGTATAGTTGCTATAACATTCAAAGGGATAGACAATAATATTACATTGAAATTGCAAAATATACAAGGTAGTTTGGTTTATACCACCAACTTTGATGCTGTTTCTGATAATTTTACAAGAACATTAGATTTGTCAAAATATCCCAATGGAATGTATTATTTGCAAGTAATCAGCGATGGCAAAACCTTTACTAAAAAATTGGTAAAGCAATAATTTTTTCATGCTTATTAGAGAAAAGGGGGAGGTAAGAAATTCCCCCTTTTTTTTTTTGAATAATTTTCTTATACCGAGTTGCATTCAAAGATATAATTTCAATGCACTACGCTTTTGAAATTGTTTTTGAACTGCTTCGGCATAATACCAAATAAGCATTATTTTTCGGAAATTTCCTCTATGAATCAACTTGGTATTAAAGAGTAATAAATAATTCGTATTTACACCTCTAAATTAATAAAGAAAAAAAAATCGTAACTTTGTTATGGATTATAAAATTACAAGATGAATAATTATACTTCAAATTCTTCTTGTTAAAATTGACATTACAATGAAATCAAAGCTTCGCATATTCCTTTCAATATTATTTATCCTTTGTGCTGAAACAGCTGCAACACAAGGAATAAATAAAACTGAATCTCTGGATTTGTTATTGAGAAATATTAAGAATCCTAATGAGAAAGTTGATTTAATCATTGCTTTTTTGGAAAAACCAGAAAATCATTATGCGGATAATGCTATTGATATTGCCAATAGAGCATATCAAATTGCAGAACAAAACAATTATGCTTTAGGTAAGGTTCGGGTAATGCTAAAATTAAGTACCTTTTATTTTAGAATTGGTGATTATATAAAAGCTATGGAATATGCTCAGAAATCAAAAGAAATATCAGAGGATTTAAATTTTGAAATAGAGTTTGCTAATTCTTTAGGACTAATAGGTACAATATATAACGAACTTGGAGATTTTGACAACAGTGCCCAATATTTATATAGAAGTTTAAGTATATTCGAAAAACTAGATGACAAAGAAGGCAAATTGCGTTCAATTAGCAATATAGGGATTGGCTTTTATTATCAAAAAGATTATATAAAAGCACTCGAATATTTTAATAATTCCTTATCAATTGCAAAAAGCATTAATAACCAAGCCTTAGTAAAAAAGCAATATAACAATATGGCAGCTGTTTTTACTGATTTGCAACAATACGACACTGCAATTGCACTATTTAAAAATGCATTAGCAATCAGTGTTAATATCCATGATAAATTTGGACAAGGAATTAATATTATGAACATTGGAAATTGTCAGATGAATCAAGCAAAATACAGTGATGCCATCAGTAGCTTTCAGCAATCGCTTGATATTTTTACTGAATTAAACAATCACTTACATATGGCAAAATGCTATCTTAATTTTGGCTTCTGTTATTTTAGTACAAACAGAATTGAGGAAAGCATTGATTATTTTAAAAAAGCATTACAAGAAGGACAAAATCAAGGCTATTATCAAATAATAAACTCAGCTGCAAAAACCCTTGACCAAATATATACTCAGAAAAAAGATACTATCAGTGCTTATAAATATATTTCATTGGCAAAATTAGCAGGTGATAGTCTTTCTTTACTTCAAAACAAAAAGGAGTTGTTTAAACAAGAATTTCAATTTAAACAAGAACAAATAGCCAAAGAACAAAATATCAGACAAATGAAGAACTACTTCATACTTGGATTTATTATTCTTGCACTATTATTCATTTTGACTATTACTGTACTTTTTTATTCAAGGCAAAAAATAAGGACCAAAAATGCCATTCTTGAGAAAGAAAAAGCAGAATCCGAAATCAGGTTTAAAAACAAGGAGTTAAGCATAAACCTAATGTCTTTATTGAAAAAAAACGAACTTATAGCCGAAATAAGCAGGAAAGTAGCAGAACTTGAGAATCCCACCTCCAAGATTGACTTGAAAGAAGCAGCACGCAGACTTAATCATGATATTAAATATAAAACTGACGAAAGTCTTTGGGAGGAATTCTC
>DYDE01000003.1:0-46004 GCA_020718065.1 Marinifilum sp.
ATTCCATTTAATTTATGCAAGCATTTTTCGCCCCAAACAATATAAGAAGCAAGAAGTACTTCTGAGTCTGTTTTGGTTTTAAAATCATATTTTCCCTTCAATTCTTCTTTCAGTTCAATATAATTATAAATTTCACCATTAAATATCATAACATATCTACCAGTATTATCAAACATTGGTTGATGACCAGCAACTGATAAATCAATAATACTTAGTCGAACATAGCCGAAACCAAAATTTTTATCATAAAAAACACCATCATCATCAGGTCCTCTATGCTTAATAGTTTGCATCATTTCCCTGAGAGAATGATCTTCTACTGTTTTTTGATTAAAATTAATTATTCCACAAATACCACACATTAAATATTTCTCCTGAATTATAAAAACATTATATTAATGCTTTACTTTATATAAATAATTTATAAATTGAATACAATTCTCTAACCTGAATTTCGTTGTTATAAGATTGCACTATTTGATTGCGAGCATTAATGCCAAATTGCGTTCTTTTATCCTTATTGTTATATAATTCAAACATTGCATCAGCAATTCCTTCGATGTCTTTTTCTTTGACCAAGATTCCTGTTTTATTATTTATTACGACTTCGGGTATTCCTGCATGAAAGGTTGAAATACAGGGCTTACCACAGGCCTGAGCTTCCATTAAAACGATAGGTGTTCCCTCTTTATCATTATTTGAAGAGGTTATACTTGTTAAAACAAAAACATCACATTTTTGCATTTCGTTTAACACCAATTCTCTTGGTTTGTTTGTCTCAAAACTATTTATAAAAACAATATTAGAATCTTTCTCAGATAATTGTTTAATTTTATTATCTAAACGACAATCACCAACTATTCTTAGAATACAATCATTTATTTGATGGTTTCTTTTTAATAATTTAAAAGCTTCAATTGCAAAACGAATTCCTTTTTTTTCTTCAAACAATGCTACTATTGTAAATATAAACTTTTCTTTTTTTTCTGAAATGTTATTTTGAGGAGAAAAAAAATTAACATTTACTCCTAAACGATGAATTTTAATCTTTTTTTCAGGGAACCCTAATTTAATAAGATCGTTTTTCATATCTTCGGAAAGAGCTAAGAATAAATCTCCTTCTTTTGATAATATATTATAATACTTTTTTAACTTGTTTTTATCACAACCTAAATCATAGCCATAAAAAGAAGTTATAAGTGGAATTTTATTTTCTGTTTTCAACTTTAAAGAAGAAATTCCAGAATGGCCAAAATGCGCATGAATTAATTTTACTTTAAAGTCTTTTGCAATATTGTAAATACAATCTGAAGCTTTCCTTAAATTATAATCTAAAAAATATTTGTTGGGAAGTTTGTTATAAACAGGTCTTATAACACTTACATCGTTATATTTCAGGATTTTATTTGAATGATTTGTTTTCCAAGCATGTTTTTTGTTTAATGTTTTTTTTAAAATTATTGGAACACGAGGAGTTGGAGAAATGACAAGGGGATTAAAACCATATTTTTGGATTTCAATAGCCTGATTATAAACCCAAGAAGAAACAGAAGGACATTCATCACTGGGAAAATATTCTCTTATTGACAAAAAATCGAAGTTGTTCATATCAAAATAAGAATTAGATCCAAAGTTGCTGAATATCTAGATATTATTAAAAAAAAACAGTTTTTAAAACTAAAAACCTCTTTTTTGAAATTTAAAATTTTAATGGGTTTTATTTACATAAAATTCTTGGACTGAATAGATGAAAGGATTTGCACAATTAATATGTGAAAAATTATTAATAGCCAATTCTCTACCAGAATTTCCTATTTTTTTTCTTAAATTTTTATCATAAATTAATTGTTTCAAATTGTTTTTATATGTTTCGGAATCACCTATTTCAGAAATAAAAGCGTTTTCGCCATTAATCAGATATTGCGATAAATCGCTGAAGTTTGTGGATATTACTGGTTTGCCCGATAATAAATATTCTGCTGTTTTTCCAGGAAAACCAGCATTTGCTGTTTCTTTACCTTGTTCGGGAATAAACAAGATGTCTGATTTACATAATAATATGGGTAACTCTTCTTGTTTAACAGTTGGAACTATTTCGGAGTTATTAATTAAATTGTATTTTGAAAACAAATCCTGAAGGTTTTTAACATCCCCAATAATAATTGCAAAAATGATTTTAATTTTAATATCATATTCACTGATTAATTCTGATATGATTTTCAAAAAGAACTCCACACCATTTGTTCTGGCAATGGTTCCAGCATAAAATATTTTTAAATATCCAGAGCTATTAAAAACATCATACGCTTTATTATTAAAATAGGAAGTGTCTTTATTAGATATGTAAACAAATTCTTCTATGTCCACAGTAGTAGGATATGATTTTGTAATTTTCTTTTTAGGAAACATTGTTTTATAATGATTTTCTAATGTAGAAGAAATTACAAAAATTTCATAGGCTTTCTTAAGTATAAATTTATCAAAAAGTTTTTTGTTGTATAATACTATATAATCAAAGATTGACTTTTTGTTTTTATACATTCTCCCAATGGTATCAACAATGTCAACCAATAAAGGAATTTTAGCAAATTTGCAGTATAAAGGGATAGTATAGAATTCGAAAAAACCGCCATGAACAATTAAAACAAATTGAGGTTTTTCTTTAATAAGTTTTTTTAACAGCACAAAAGGAGATATTAAATATTGAATAACTCTTGGCAATTTAATATTTAATAAGTAATAAATACTATTTTCTCCATTTTTAAAAGATTTTGGTTTTTGTGGATATGCAGAAATAATAATTGTTTCAATAGAATTTTCAGTAAATGATTTTCTCCAATGGTTTAATCTTTTGGTCCAAGAACCTGTTTCCTCAATTCCATTTCTTATTATTATCCCTTTTTTAAAATCTTTTAAATGCATTTTGTTTTGAAGTAAGCAGAATTTAATGAGTTATTAAATTATTATTTTCTAATAAATATTAATATCTTTCTTGTTTAATGACAATAACAAATCAACCAAAGCAAGCATCATCCATGCTTGATTCCATCGCATATAGGAAATTTTATTAGTAAAATAAGGCCATTTTTGAAAATAAAAATATCCTTTTTTGCTTTTCAAATAGGCAATTGTCCAATCTGCAATTTTACTTGCAAAAGATAAGTAATTGGTATTTGTTTTTAAAAAACGACTAAAAATAATTATACCTTGAGCTTGATTGTGAATATCGACTGGCCATAACTTTGGTAGTCGATAATATGAAACCCCAACAGCATTAAATTGTTTGTTTTTATAAAAATCAATACCATCTAATAAAGCAGGTAAAAACGTATTTTTATCTATGTTAGAAATATCAATAATAATGTCTAATGATTCAAGAATATTCCCTTGATGAAAATCTATTTGTTTAACAGGTTTGAATGTTTCTAATTCGTGACTATAATACCAAGAACCATCTTCATTTTGCAAATTTTTTGTGAACTTTAGTACGTTTATAATAATATCAAGATGCTCTTCTTTTTTGTTTAAGTAATCATCATACGCCAATATTTCTGCGGCAAGGAGATTTGCATTAACATTCATATCTCTTTTTACGGGAGAATAAGAAAAACAATACCCTTTAGATGTTTTAGTCAAGTGCAAATCATTCAATACAAATAAAGTGGCACTGCTAATTATTTCTTTAGCTTTTGTATCTTTATATAATTTATAATAATTGAGTATTCCTCTAATAATTGTAGCTGTAACAACAACATTGGGAGAATTAGCAGGAACAATATTTCCGTTTCTTTGAGGCCAATCATATTGATAACCCCAGCAATAGCCGCTGTATCCTTTACAAGTGTTATCTGACAACCAATTAAAAAAACGATGATTGATTTCATCTAAAGTGTTGCTTTCAATTTCATCTATATATTTAAGCTTGGTATATGCTGTTAAGAAAAGCCCAATTGCTTTAGGATTCGTTGTTTTTTTTATGCCAAATAAAGGCCTAAAATTTATTGGTGATCTCCTAAAAAACTGATTAGCATAAAAAGAAATATTTTTCCCAAATTTTTTAAAAGGTATATAGGAGTTATGAGAATCAAGTAAATTATATCCCTTGTATTGTTCTTTCTTGCAATACCTGTGTAATTCCAATAAAATTTTTGAATAATCTTCCATTAAATTTCTTCAACTAACAACGTTAATGGTTCTTTGCATTTTAGCTAAAAATAATAATAATCAATGCTTATGTTAATTTCATATATTCTGCCCAACTTCCAAAATCTCTCCATGATTTTTCACTTACTGGAAATACTCCAACTTTTCCATTTCTCTTTTTAACTTTTTCTATTAATTCAGTAATATGGAACATCTTATTATCAGGGATTTCATTCAAAAGATGAGGCTCTAAAATATACATACCACTATTAATTTTGAAAGTTAATTCGGGTTTTTCTTTTAAAGCCAATAGTTGTCCGTCTTCTCCTGTTTCAATAATGCCATAAGCCAATGGAAAATGCTTAAGAGCAGCAACAATCGTAATTTCGTTGCTGTATTTTTTATGATATTCAAGTATTTCTGAAACATCTTGCTCAATTATAATATCACAATTACTAACAAAAAAGGTTTCTTTTATAAAACCTTTAAGTATTGATAAGCTTCCAGCTGTTCCAAGTGGCTTTCTTTCCTTAAAATAATGTAATTTATATGGTAGGTTTTGGTTTTTTAGATAATATTCAATCAATTCAGCTTTATAGTTTACGGAAATATAAAAATCATTACAACCATAATTGTTAAATTGTTCAAATATTTCTTCAATAATTGTTCTTTCGCCTATAGGAATTAATGGTTTTGGTAGTACATTGGTTAAAGGTTTTAAACGAGTTCCAAGTCCACCTGCCATTATAACAATTGGAAGATTAAAACTTGAATTTGATACTTTAATTTTTTCACCGAAAAGTTCTTCCCATAAATAAACATCTTCCAATTCTCCTTTGGCGTTTTTTACGGGCATGCATTCTATTCGATGCTTTTTCATTAATTCTAGCACTTCTGGCTTGCTGTCGTTTGTTTTTGCAAATACAAAATCCTTTCGTAGGATTTTTTTTATGGCTGTATCTAAAGAAATGTTAGAAATAATTGCTTTCTGAATGTCTCCAATGCTTAAAACTCCCTTAAATTTGTTATTATCAAAAACCAGCAATAATTTTTTATTTATTATATCCATTATTTTTAATGCCTGATGAATAGAATCATTCATCTGAATTATTCTGCAATTAATATATTCCAGATATTTCATTTTTATTGAGCTTTTAGAAAATCTTCTTTAAAAAGCGAAAGTATTATAATATCATGATATTCTCCATTATAGAAAACATGTTGCATCAATCTACCTTCTTCTTTGAAATTTCCAATCTTTTCATGCATTCGTATTGTGGAAATATTAAAAGCAATTGGATAGCCAAAAATTTTCCTTAAATTTAAATAATTAAAGGCATAATCAAACATTAGCGTTGGGGCTTCCACACTATAACCTTTTCCTTGTTTGCTTTTTTCTCCAATAATAAAACCCCAAATAGCAGTTCCTGAAATGTAGTCAATATTATTTAATTGAATAATTCCAATAAAATCATTTGATTCAATTTCGTCAATACCAAAATATATATTTCGATTGCTTTTGTCATTTAATGCATTATCAAACCATTCTTTATCTATTTCCAAGGTTTTAGGGAATCTAACACCTTGAGTTAATTTAATCAATTCTAGATTATTTCGCCATTCGTGAGTTTTTTCTATATCCCCCATTTTAAGTGGACGTAAAATAATATTTTTTCCTATCAACATAAATTTAAGTTTTTGTAATTTAAATCAAAAGATATTTTATAAAATGCTCTATGTTGGATTTTATTTGTAATAATTGGTTTAGTTTTTGTCCATGTATAATGAAATACCCATGTCGATTTAAACTATTGGTTATTGGTTTAACAATTTCTCCTTTTGATAAAGATAATTGAAATTTTATTACTTCTGGAAATTTTTCTTTTAGTTCTGTTTCAGAAACTATATCCTTTATTTTTTTTCCTATAGGTAAATTTAAAAAGGTAATCAAAGAGGCTCTATCTTTTATATCATTTGAAAATGGTTGGTTAGTTGCAATTTTAATAACAATATCTTCCATATTAACTCCTGTAGATAATGGAACAAGTTGAGAAGTAATATAATCACCTCCAAGACGAGGACCAATTTCTATGAGGATAATCCCGTTTTTATTTATTTTTAATTCAGGATGTATAGCACAATTATTTAAACCCGACTTATCTACGATATTTTGCAAATGTTTTTGAATAGATTCTTTTAAATATTCAAATTTGGAAGGTTGAATATGTCCTAACTCTACATTATAGGGAGGCAGAGTGACGATTTTGTCAGTTAATTGAATTATTTCTACTTTGTGGTTATATACAATTGCTTCTACACTAATTTCATCACCAATTATAAATTCTTCAATAATAAATAGGCCTTCATCGCAAAATGGCAAACTTTCAATAATCGCATTTTTTAACATTTTCGGTGTTTCACATTTGATAACTCCTCTACTTCCCGAATTTCTTATAGGTTTTACAATTAAGGGATATTTAAATGAATGAATATCAATAATGGTATTTTTATCATAAACATCTCCTTTTGCGTGCAAAATATTATTTGTTTTAAGAAATGTTTTGAATTTAGCTTTATTTAGTAAAGTTTCGCAACTTTCAATAGTGGGGAAAGGCAAATGAAGTTCATTTGCAATTTTGCTCATCATTAAAACAGGATTGTCTGTTGCAGCAGTGACAAGACCTTTAATTTTGTATTTTTCTGCAATATTTTTTGTTTTATTATAGTCATTTCCTTCAACAACAAGAAATGTGTCTGCAGTATTTTTTGCAATTGCATTAGGATTTGGGTCAATAACAATTGTGTGAAAACCCAAAATTTTTGCTCTTTCAATAATAGATAATTGCAGTTCTCCTCCTCCAAAAACCAAAATGTTATCTTTCATTTTCTATTGCTATTTTAAGAGATTCTGCAATATATTTTATTTGCTCCTTACTTAGTTTTGAATACATTGGTAGGGTTATCAAATTATCTGCTAAATAATCTGTTATTGGTAATTCATTATAAAATTCCTTATAAATTGAAAAACGATGTACAGCCGGGTAATGTACGCTTGTTTGAATACCTGCTTTAGCCAAAAGATTTCGAATATTATCTCGTTTTTCAAAAGTTGAATTTTTTATTACTATTGGGAAAATGTAATTTGATGAAAACGCTTTGTATTTTTTAAATGGAATTATAATATCTTCCATGGAAAAAAGATTTTCAATATATATCTGACGAACTATTTTCCTCTGTGCTAAATCTGCTTCAATTTTATCCAGTTGAACCAGCCCAATAGCAGCATGAATATCATCCATCCGATAGTTATACCCTAATTCAATAACATCATATGCAGTTGAATGACCTTTAGAACGCTCATATGACATAGAGGTCATTCCATGTGATCTCAGCAATCTGGCCCTTTCATTCATTTTTTGACTGTTTGTGACCAACATACCACCTTCACCAGTGCTGATGTTTTTATTTGAAAAAAAACTAAAACAACCAACATCTCCAATTGTTCCTAATTTTTTTCCATTATATTCAGACAATGGTCCATGACAAGCATCTTCAATTACTTTTAATCCATATTCGTTAGCTATACTCATAATATTATTCATATCACAAGAAAATCCACCATAATGCATAACCATTATGGCTTTGGTCTTGGGAGTAATCTTTCTTTTAATATCTTCAGGGTCAATTACTGGATTTTCCAGGTTTTTTACATCTGCAAAAACAGGGATTGCATTTACATAGCGAATTGCATTTACAGTAGCAACGAAGGTAAAAGAAGGACAAATTACTTCGTCACCTGAATTCACTTCTGCAAGTAATAATGCAAGATGTAAACTAACGGTACAATTTGAAGTTGATATAGCATAATCAACATCTAGCATTTTAGCAAACCTCATTTCAAATTCTTCGCACCTGGGTCCGGTTGAAATCCAATTATCTTTAATAGCAGAACAAACAGCTAATCCTTCACGATCATCAAAATTAAGGTCAAATAATGGTATCTTATAAGGCATCTTTAAATATTATAAATGGTAGTTTTGTATTTCTTTAGGTTTTCTTCTTTAGAAAACCATTTGCAGGTTACTTCTATTCCTTTTTCAATGTTATATTGATTTTGAAAACCAGTTAGTTTTTTAATAAGACTATTGTCACCCCACAAACGGAAAACTTCCGATTTTTCAGGTCTGATGCGTTTTTTATCAATGATAAATCGGACTTCATTATCCATTTTGGATTTTATTAGATTTAAAATGTCCATCATGGAAATTTCGTAATTTGATGAAATATTTAGCTCTTTTCCAATAGTAGCATCACATTCAGCCAATGCCAAAAATCCATTGCAAGTGTCTTTTACATAAGTAAAATCTCGGGTAGGAGATAAATCTCCAATACTAATTTCTTTAACACCACTTGCAATTTGTGATATAATTGTTGGAATAATTGCTCTTGCAGATTGGCGAGGACCATATGCATTAAAAGGGCGTGCAATGGTAAGTGGTAATTGAAATGAATTATAAAAACTCATTGCTATGGCATCAGCTCCTATTTTGGAAGCTGAATAAGGAGATTGGGCTTGTTTAGGATGTTTTTCATCAATTGGCACATAAAGTGCTGTTCCATAAACTTCAGAAGTAGAAGTATGAATTACCCGAATATTCCCAAGTTCTTTGGCTGCTTGGCAAATATTAAGTGTTCCGCGAATATTTGTATCTAAATAACTGTCAGGCGCAAGATATGAATATGGAATAGCAATTAAAGCAGCCAAATGGAAAACAATATCAATATCCTTCATGATACTTTTAACTAGATTTATATCACGAACATCTCCAGTTACAATTTCTAAATTTTTATGTGCAGGAATATCTTCAAGCCATCCCCAAAAGTTAAAAGAGTTATAATAAGATAAAGCTTTTACATTATATCCTTTTTCTAATAATAATTCTGTTAAGTGTGAGCCAATAAAGCCATCAGCTCCAGTAATTAGTGCCTTCATAATTATTAGTTTTTGATATGATATCTATATAAGAATTAAATAACAAGTTTGTATTCTTTTCCAGACTAAATTCAGATATAGCATAGTTATATGCGTTTTCAATTAATTTTGCCCTATAATATTCGTCATTTAATAATTTTATTACACTTTCTTTCATTGCCTTTGTGTCACCAACATCAATTAACTCAACATTTTTATTTTCCTTATTGATAAATGGAATTCCCCCAGTATTATAAGCAATAATTGCTGTTTTTAACATCATACATTCTCTGATTGTTAAGGGTAACCTATCATTATATGTTGGAGCAAGAAAAATTTTAGCGGTTCTGATATGTTTGAAAACAATTTCCTGGGACTCTAGAAATCCTGTAAAATGGATATTATTTTTGCACTTCAATTTGTTGATTAATTCTTCTATGATTTTTAAATATTTTTCACTACAATTTCCGATAATAATTGCAGAAATTTTTGGATATATAGTGCTTAATTCCCCAACAATTTTAATAAAATCTTCTATTCCCTTTTCTTTAATTACCCGACCATAAAATAGAAGGTCATATTTATATTCAAAAAATTCAGTTTTATTAACCAATTCTTCATTTACTGGTCCATATAATTTATAAAACTTAAAATGATTGTTAAAATTTGATATATATTCTTTTGAATCTAGTTCCCCTGCAAAATAAGAAAACTTTTTTAGTATTTCCTGTTCTACTTTTACTCTTTTTTTTTCTTTTAATTTGTTTAAATTTGACCCAAGACTTATAAAACCCTGAATAATAATTAAAACGGGATATTTTTTTCTAAATTGTATGATAGTTGAACTGTAATTTGAATTCTCAGCTCCGAATAAACTAATAACATCAGGTTTAATTCTATTGACTAAATATTTTATAATTAGTTTGTTTTGAAAATAATTGGTTAGAATATCAAAGGGGAAAAAAGATTGCCAAGGAACGCCTATGAAAGGAACGCCATAATTTACAAAATAATAAAAAATCCCATCTTTTTTATGCTTTTTATAAATCGAAATCCCCGAATGTAAAGAAATAACATGAAGTTCAATTTCATTTTTGCCAACAAAACCTTTGATAAGGTTAGGAATCCAGGGAGCAATTTCTTTTCTTTTAAACCAGGGCCTTATCCACTCCAAAACTTCATTATTAGAAAAATGACATATCCAAACAAGTTTTATTTTTTTATTTTGATTCACTGAATTTTTCTGAAAATTTAAAATGCTTATTTTTAGTCTTTAATTTATAAAAAATACATAACAGGAGAAAATGTTAGCAAGTCTATTACTGAACCATATTTAAATTCGCTGGTACTTAGTCCAATATAAAACCTAAAAATGGAACCCAACACTAAAATTGTAATGAAGAAACTAGTCGTGGACGTTTTATACCTCAATTGACCATTTTTTACAAATAAAAAAGGAACAACAAAGGGTATAAATACATATATAAAAACCATAAAACGAAGTTGTAAAAAAAGCAAATTAGAAAAAACAAAATATTCTATTAAACAGATTAATACAATATAAAAGTTAAATAAAAAATAAATCTCTTTTTTATGATGTTTGTTTAAATAAGAAAAAAGAATTATAGCCATAATCGCAAAATAATAAAGACGACTAACCGTTGTAGATTTTCCTGTATACCATGTGTCACTAAATCCTTCCATATTTTCTACTGTTTGTAGCCCATAGTTAAGCCAGCCTATATCACTAACACCTAACAAGTATTTTACTAAAAAACCACTTATAGACAAAAAGACTAATAAGGAAACGCCTAAAATTAAAAGATTTTTAAAATTAATTTTTTGCCTTAATTGAGGAATAAAGCAAGCAAGGAATAAAACAAAAGAAGAACTATGTATTAATACTGCAATTATAATTAAAAACCATAAATTCTTTTTATAAAGTATCTTGTGAACAATAAAGAAAATAAAAATATCACAAGAAAGAACTTGTCTGGTTAAATGTCCTGAATAAGAAAAGTAATTATTAAAAAATGCAAAAATTAAAATCGAAAATACAATAATTATATTTTTGTTTAAAAAAAACCTCCAAAATTTATGTATAGATATAAAAGCTAAAAAGTAACCTGAGGAAATGATTATAATTGAAAACATTGTGAAACTTCCATCAAATATTTTATATATTCCATAAGAAATAATATAAAAAACAGGTTCCTTTTCAAAAAAAACTATATATTTTAAAAAACTTAGTTTTCCAGCAAGTTCAAATTGTTCTTGGTAAGTTTCCCAATCACTTATTGGTAACTTTGTAGACATAATCAGTCCAAGGTATAAGGCTAAAAGCAGATAAAATATATGATATATTTTTTCATCATTAACACTATTCTTGATTATGAGAAAAATAACTCCAATTATGCAAAGAGGAGGATTGATCAGATAAAATAATAAAATAGGGATAAGCCATCCATCTGCAGAATTTTTTATTATCTTTTGTTCTAAAATGTTATTTTCTGAATGAATTTGCATTGATTCAATATTCTTTCAACAAGATCAATGTAATAATAATTTTTTAATTTTTCTGATACCTCGATACCAAAGCTTATTGCTAAACATTTTCTCTAACTGATTATTTATTTTTTCATCGATTATAATTTTATCTAAAAACTCTATTTTTTTTGTACCGTCATCAATTTTTATATTTTTATATAATTTACTTGGCTCGCAATTAACTCCACTGCCATCATGCCCATGATTACGTACTTTTGACAAACATGGGAAAACAGAAAACATGTTTTTTTTTAATAAGTAATAAACAATAATTGTATCTCCATTTATACGCCCTGTTTTTACTACTTCCTTCAAATAGGGTAACACTGGTGCTGCAGTTTTTTTTATTTCTTTGATGTTATTTTTATCACTCAAATATTTTTTTAAATGGTCAACATTAAAGTCGATTTTTTCCCACTTTTTTTTCCATATACCAACTCCCCAACTCGAAAATCCAGGATAAAAATAAACATCATGATTATATGTATCTGGCATTTTTATAGGGAAATTTGTACCACAAATTGAAAAAATAAAATCATTTTCTTCATATTTTGCCAATCCAGAATTAATATAATCTAAAAAATTTGGAGAAAATTCATTATCGTCCTCAGATAAAATGAGTTTATCATGCTTCTCGAAGATATCTTCAAGTGCATCAAAGAAGTTTTTGTATGAACCATAGTTCGTATTTCTTTTAATAACATTAACCTTTTTAAATCCTTGAATTTTCTCGATAAATCCTACAATTTTTCTATAACCATCCCAATGAGACTCATTCAAAGGGTAATCCAAAGCAATATATATTTCGGTTTTATCAGCATTGGTGCAAACAGATAATGTTTCGACACCTCTTTTAAAATGTTCAAAACGATTAAGTGTTGTAAAAAAAACTGGAGCAAACTGATTCATAAGGTAGTTACTTTTTAAACCTATGAATTACTTTAAAAAAATACATCTTCAAAATGTTCTTTTCATTTTGTTCTATCCCCAAAAAATAAACTGCTAAAAAAATCCAAATTATTGCAACAAATGATAAGCCGAGAAACCTTACTAATCCAGGGTCAAATAAATTTCGAATAAAAAAAAGAGGAATTGTCGCAATTATTACAAAAATAATTTTTAGAAATGATTTTTTAAGATAGTATTCAATATTAAAATTTATAATTTTTTTTAACAATAAATTTTGAATAATAAATGAAATAATGGCAACAATGGTATATACAATTAGTATTGAATAGGGTGAAAATCCAATCTTAAAAGCAAAATATGATATTGGAAGCCCTAGCAACATAATAGAACCAAGTACAATCTGGAAATACTTAATTTTCCCTGTTGCCTGAACTGCAGCTGAAATTCCAGCACTCATTGCTGATATCAAAGCATTCACTAACATTATTTGTATGAAAACTTTTGTAAAAACGGGAACTTCTTTAAGCCACAAATTTAAAATGAATTCAGTTTCTAATAAAATAGGTAATGCAGGAATTAGCATAAGAAAAAATGAATATTTAGAAGCATAAATTACCAGTTGTTCTGACCGGCTTAAACTACCACTGCTGTAACTTTTGGTAATTTGAGGTATAATAGCTTGACCAAGGCTTTGTGAAAACATTTTCACCACCGTATTGACTTGATTAGCTATCCCAAATGCGGCATTTAAAATTGTTCCAAAAAAATAGTTTATTATTAAAGCAGAACCTTGAGATTCTCCCACACTAGATGCTGCCCCAAACATGATCCATCCCGAAAATTTTATCATTTCTTTGTATTTGGGTTTGTCTTTTTGGAAACTCCAGCTAATTATATTTGAAAAATGTTTTTTACAATAGAAGTAATATAATATTGGGGGAATGGAAGTAACTATTACAACCAAAATAGCATATAGTCTGAGTTTGTTTCCTGAAAAGTAAACCACAACAATAATTATCCCAAGATTTACTAAACTTTTTAATATTTCCACAGGTGCTGTAATTGAAAATTTTTCTTTAGCTGTTAATAAGCCCTGAAGAGGTATGCTAATTATTGAAATGATGGTTGCAATTATTGAAAATGAAAACACAAAAAGTGCATCATTTAACTTTCCTTCAGGGATATTCAAATAAAACTTAATATAAAAAAATCCAAGTGTTGATGCTAAAATAATAACAAATAATGCGATTACCAGGTGTATAACCAAACTTATATTATACACTTTTTTAATATTATCAATTTCACCTCTCCCAATTTCAAAAGCTATAAATCTATATGTTGTAGAAACCATTACTACGTTTACAAAAGCCATCATTGTCACAACACCTCCAACAACATTGTACAATCCATAATCGGATACTCCAAGTGCATGAAGAATAAATCTGGATGAAATTAAGGTAACAATAGAAACGATTATTAACCTTATATATAGCAAGATGCTATTTTTGATTATTCTTGAGTTTTCACTCATTTGTATTTTATTCAATTAGGTTTTCTTCTTATTTTTTCCTTTTTCACAAAGTAAAAAAATACTTGCACAAAGATCAGGATATTGTTGTCCTAATTGGAAACAACCCTCCAAGTATTCTTGTGAGATAATGTCAGTTTGTAATAATTTATCCCACTGAAAATTTGCCAATGCTTTAAAAAATATACCAGAACGGAGAACAACTTTAAGTCCTGCAGATTTCACCTCTCTTTCTAAGGTGTCTAAGGTGTATGTGATTCTATGTCCATGGGCTTCCTCTGCAGGTGTAACCGCTGCATTATGTGAAATCAACCCCATTTTAACGGCAATTTGTCTGGATGGTGCATTTGCATTTGGACAAACAAGAAAAAATCTTCCATCATCAGAGAGCCACTCTTCATTTATTCTTTTTAAAACGCTTACTGGGTTGTCAAGATGCTCTAAAACATGTGTTAAGACAATATTATCATATTTTTTAGTTAATGCAACTTTTTCAAAGGTCGAATGAATAAAATGCACTTTTTCTTTTAATTCTTTTTGGGAAATCTTTATGGCTTCGTCAGAAGCTTCAACACAAGTTATGTCTTTAAAATATTGAAGCATTCTTTTAGTAAAGGCTCCCTGGAAGCTTCCCAATTCAAGTAAATTTCCTTCTTTGAAAAAGGGGGCAAAAGATTTAACCATGTAATAATGCATCACATCTATATCGAAATTATATGCATATTTATGGTCATTCGTATCTTTAATTTCATTATTAAAATTTCTATTACTCATTTTTTAATTTACAAATCATTAAAATAGTATCATTTTTCTTTTCTAGTTCGCTAAAATTAAATCTATTATATAGTTTTATTGCATTAAAATTTTTAAAATTTACTTCTAATTTTATTTCTTTAAAATTGTTTTTTTGTGCATAATTAATACACATATTCATAAGTTTTGAAGCCAGACCTTTGTCTTTGTAATCATCTATTACGCTAACATTTGTAATAAAGCCTGAATAATTAATCGAATCATTAAAATAGGCTGCAATTATGCCAATAAGGATTTGTTCATCCCAAACTTCAAATTTAATTGCCCTTTCAGCAATTTTTTTTGAATATTCAATCAGATTCATCTTCTCATGAAGAGGAGGAATAAATGAATTGCTGCATGTGTTTAAATGTAGTAAAATTTCATTTTCCCCAGCTGTATTTTCTTTAAAAACCAAACTCATTTATTTAATCAATTTTCTAATACCGCTAAGCCGAATCCATATTTCCCAAATTCATTCCCATTGTATAACAAATAAAATTTTTCATCATATTGAAAAATGTGAGGATAACATAACATGTCCGAATCCCAATCGTTTTCGGAAACATCAATCCCGACATTTTCATCATTTCTTATCCAGTTGGTTCCATCAGATGATAGAGCATAACCTAGTCTATAAGCATTGCTCTTGTTTTCTCTAAATCCTATGGCTTGTCTGTAACAAAATATCATATGAAATTTATTGTCAAAATATACTACACTTGGCAATGCTTGACATTCATCCGTATTTAGTTTATCCTCAATTATTTGTTTATTTGTTTTTATCCAATTGATGGCATCTTTTGATGTGGCATGTCCAATTTTGTAAACTCTTTCTTTAATGTCCTTCTCTTTGTTATGAATCCAACGAACCCCATAAATATACCAAAGATGATATGTTTTATTAATTTTTAGTGCAAATGGGTCCCCGACTAAAAACGGTTCATTTAAAGAAGCAGACAGAATTGGACCATCACCAACTCTTTGGAATGTTAAACCATTATCGTTACTAACAGACAAACCTATAGATGTATCAACATCTACACTAACTCTTCTATTCCATCCTCCAATAAAGCCAAGTATTCTATTGTCATCTTTTAAAATATTTAAAGGAAATATGCCATGTTCATCATAGCAACCTAATGCGCCCATTGGTATTATAGTATGATCCGAATTTTTTTTTATTTTTTTAAAGGATTTATCCATTTCAACATATGAAATATGGCTTATATATTTTCCACGTGGGTCTATTTCTCTGGTTGAAAAATAGATTCTTACAAAATCGTCAAATTCCAAAAATTGAGGAGATTGAGCATAATATTTGCAATTATTTGCCAATTTATGTTGTGAAGGATCAAAAATCTTTCCTAACTTTTTCCATTTCATAAACAAGGTAGATTAAATCATTGACTATTTAATTTTGCCCAACCAAAACCATAACGCCCAACCTGATTGCCTAAATAAAGCATGTGTAAATTTCCATCAAGTTCAAATACGTGGGGATAAGCAATTGATTGGTTGTCAAAATCATCTGATGGGGAAATATTAATTCCAGCTTTTTCATCATCCCTTGTCCAATTGATTAAATCATCGGAGAAAGCATATCCAATGCGATAACCTCTTTGGTTATCCCTGTAATTTGTACTAAATCTATAACAAAAAAACATATGGTATTTTCCATTCCAATAAATTACATCAGGACTTGCTTGGGCTTCATCTGTTTCAAGTTTTGATTCAATGATGTCTTTGCCTGTCTTTATCCAATTAATTCCATCAACAGAGGTGGCTAATCTTATTTTATAAACAGGTTCTGGGATTCCATTATCTAACTTCCATTTGTTCCCGGCGATATAAAATAAATACCACCTATTATTAAATCTGCGAATTTTAGGTCCACTAAGAATAAAAGGTTCATCGGGAGCATACGAAATAATGGGTCCGCCACTACCAACCTTTTTAAAAGTTTTCCCATTGTCATAACTATAAGCTTTCCCAATACCGACATTAAAAGCTACAGAACTACATCTTGTCCAGCCACCATAATATGCAACTAATTCATTTTTATGCCTTATCACAGAGGTTGGGTAAATCCCAAATTCATCAAATGTTCCTGGTTCTCCTAATTCTAAGATAGGATTTTCTGCAAAATCAATTATGTCTAAAAAGTTATTTCTTTTCACATCAACATAGGCAGTATAACTGACATATTGTCCGGTTATCGGATCTCTTGGCGGACGACATGAAAAATAGATTCTTATAAAATCATCAAATATCAATGTGGCAGGGGCTTGAGCAAATTCCTTCAGCCAGCTTCTGTTTTCTATTTTGGTAGGATCAAATACCCTGCCCATTTTTTTCCAGACAAACATATTTTTATTAAACTAAAGTGTATAGATCCAGCATTTTAATAATTTCATCTTTGGGGTTAAACATCATTACATCAATTATTGATAGCCATGGGATAAAATTTGTATTAAACTGAGCATAAGTTATCGGTGTTGTGTTAATAAATTGCAGATTTATTCCCTGTTGTTCGAATGTTTCTTTATGATATAATTTTTGTCCCCCGATTGCATTTATATAATTTGAAGCATTCAATTGCTTGCAGATCGAAATGACCCTGTTTTCACCACTACCTTTTATGCCCAAATCCGAAGAAACTATCAAATTTGTTTTTATTTCAAAATATTTAACTAGCTTATTTATTGAATAAAAGATAAATAAAAACAAATTCCTTTCTTTTATTAAAAAACAATCTTCAATAAACGGAAATACTTCATTAAAAAAAGGGGCTTTCTTATAGGACTCTTTGATTTTATTCAAAATTTTGCCGAAATCCTTATGATAGTTCTCGGAAATAGTTCTTTGACAGATATCTAAATAATCGGAATCTTTTTTTAACGGGATTGAAAAGAAGTCATCTCTGTCCTGGATTAAAATTCTGTTTCTGTTGATCCATCCCTTTTTTGTATACTGGATATCATCATAAACAACAAATTGGTCAACAGCATTTATCAGTTGAAAATACCCAATATAAGGAAAAAAATACGGTTGCATTATTGCCAATTTCATCCTCTGAAACTTTTAATAAAGTCACAAATTTTTTCAACATCTGCTACTTCCAAATTTGGATAAATGGGCAGGCATAATACTTGTTTTGCAACTTTTGTTGCTATTGGCAGATTTGCTGCAGTGGCAGAATCTAAACCCTGATAAGTTGAAAATTCACTAATTAATGGATAAAAATATTTTCTGGCGTAGACATTCTTTGTTCTTAGAAAATCATACACTTCATCTCGGGTTCTACCGAATTGATTTTGTTCAATTAAAATTGGGAAATAAGCATAATTGTGTTGTATGTTTTCCCAATCATTCAATGCCAATATGCCATTTACATCATTTAGTAAATTACGATATGTTGCAGAAATTTGTTTTCTTTTTTCAATATCACATTCAATTGATTTCAGTTGTAATAAACCATAAGCAGCTTGTAATTCATTCATTTTGGCATTAATTCCAGGGCCAACTACTGTAAACTCGCCAGAATAACCAAAATTTTTCAAATAATCAATATTGATTTTTGTTTGTTCATCATGGCAAATAATAGCTCCACCCTCAATTGTATTAAAAACTTTAGTTGCATGAAAACTCAAAACAGAAAGGTCGCCAAAATTTAGAATTGATTTGTTTAGTCTTTTTACTCCAAAAGCATGGGCAGCATCATAAATAATTTTTAATCGGTAAGTATCAGCAATTTTTTGGAGAACATCTATTTCGCAGGGATTTCCGAAAACATGAACAGGCATTATAGCAGTTGTTTTTGGTGTAATTGCAGCTTCAACCTTTAGAGGATTGATGTTTAATGTGTTAATATCAATATCTGCAAAAACAGGTTTTATCCCATTCCACCATAAAGCATGTGTTGTGGCAACAAAACTGAAAGGGGTTGTTATTACTTCCCCGGTTATTCGTAAGGTTTGGAGAGCTATAATTAATGCTAGAGTCCCATTAGAAAATAATGAAACGTATTTAACCCCAAGGTAATCAGCTAGGGTTTTCTCAAGCAATTCATGATATTTACCACCATTTGTAAGATGTTTTGATTGCCATATATCTTCAAGCAATTTTGTAAACTCATTCAGAGAAGGTAAAACTGGTTGAGTAACATATATTGGTTTTTCAAATTTTTGCATAGTTATTTTCTATTAGATACCACAATGAATTTTTTAAAAAATTTTAATTTTTAAAAAAGAAATTTGATTGTTTCTATTCTAAATGTTTTTTTATTCCATGCCAATGATTAGATAAACTTGAATTTCCCAAAATCAATTTTAAAACTCTCCATGACGTATCAGTTATCATATAATCTTCAACAATACTTTTGTTTTTTCTCAAAGTTTGTTCTTGAACAGCAATTCTAATACTATCCAATACTACTTGGGGATCAAACCCAGTTAATATTATTGAACCTGCATCTTGTGCTTCTGGACGCTCCATCGATTGACGTAATGAAATTGCGGAAAAATTTAAAATAGAAGACTCTTCGCTTATAGTACCACTATCAGAAATAGAACATAATGCATTCATTTGTAAATAAACATAATCTAGAAATCCAAATGGTTTCATAAATGTTATTCGTTTATCAAAATTTTGTTCAGTTAAAGACTCTATTCTTTTGCGAGTTCTTGGGTGAGTTGAAACAATAATTGGGAAGTTATATTCATCTGATAATTTGTTTAAAATTGTTAATATTTTTTTCAAATTTTCAGGGTTGTCAACATTCTCTTCTCTATGTGTTGAAACAATAAAATATTCTTTTTCTTTTAAATTTAATTCATTTAAGATTACTGAAGATTTGATATTTGATAAATAATAATTTAATACCTCATACATTGGAGAGCCTGTTAAATATATTCTTCTATGGGGCAATCCCTCGGAAATTAAATTTCGGCGAGCATGTTCTGTATAAACTAAATTAAAATCTGCTATATGATCAATTATTTTACGATTTGTTTCTTCAGGAACGTTCAAATCGAAACAACGATTTCCAGCTTCCATGTGAAAAACGGGAATATGCATACGTTTTGCAATATATGCAGAAAGGCAAGAATTTGTATCGCCTAATACCAAAAGAGCATCTGGTTTTTCTTTTATTAAAACCTCCTCCGTTTTTTTAATAATATCGCCAACGGTAGATCCTAATGAAGAGGTATCAACATCAAGAAAATAATTAGGTTTTCTTAATTCCAGTTCTTTCCAAAATATTTCATTTAATTCATAATCATAATTTTGGCCTGTATGCACTATAATTTGGTTTAAAAATTGATCTAACAATACCATTGTTCTTGATAGTCGAATAATTTCTGGTCGAGTACCAACTATTGTTAAAACTTTTATTTTTGCTTTTTGCATATTAAATCAATTTTAGAATCAGAAATTTAATTTTATAATTAAACAGCTTCAAGATAAGTATCAGAATCTTCTGAATTATAATGTTCATTTATCCAAAAAAAAGTATAAAGTTCATTTTCTCCAATATTGGTGATATTATGAGTAAACCATATTGGCATATCAACAAAAGAAGGGTTTTCTCCATTTAATATATATGAACTTTTTTCGTTTGTGCCAATTTTTCTTAATTCAATTAAGGCATTTCCTTTTATTACTGCAAATCTTTCTGCTTTTCTTGTGTGAAAATGATTGCCTCTTGTGATACCTGGAGCTGTTGTAGAAAAAGAAATCTGACCACCACTATTTAACTTAATTGTTTCAATAAAAGACCCTCTATTATCTATATTTTTTTTCAACATAAAAGGGAAAAATTTTTCATGATCAATGTAACAAAGAAAAGTATTAAATAAGTTTTTATCGAAGGTATTTTCCAAAGATGGAATTTCACCTTTTTCAAAATATTGAAGTTTGTATTTCTGAAGTTTTTTTAATAATTCAGAAACTTTTATTGATGAAGTAAAAGGAACATTAAAAGAATCAATTTTTTTTTCAATAACAAAGTCTTTAATTTTTTTTAGAATTAATTCAACTAATTCCCCAATATATATCAATTTTAACTCTCCATCTATTTCAATTTTAGGAGTTTCATTATGTGTTAGTTGATGACAAAAAGTTGCAATCACTGAATTATAGTAAGGTTGACCAAAAGGACCAAAAATGTTTGGAATTATAAGTCCAAGAAAACTTGCATTGTGTTTTTTTGCCCAATTTTCAAACAATATGCGACTTTCTTTTTTGGATTTCCCATACAAATTATCTCTTTCCTCTTGGGTGGAAGAAGAAAATACAACGCAAGGAGTAGAATTTGTCTTTTCCATTGCATTGATTAATGACTTTACTAAATTAATATTTGTTTCATAAATTGTTTTTGGATCGTTATGACGATTCATTGCAGCCAAATGAATAATCACATCACAATTGCTTACAAAGTCTTCTAGTTTCTTAATATCAATAAAATAATTATCTTCAAAAGGGACACGAAAATATTTATTAGTAGTTAGCCCCAAGGTGTTATATATATGAGTACCCACAAAACCGGATTGTCCGGTAATCCCTATTCTTAACATTGTTTATCTAAATTTGTTTTACCAATCAACTTTCCAATAATTAACCTCAAAACGACAAATATCATTTGATGACTCTTTTAATGTTAAATCTGAAAAAAGAATCAACGTTGATTCTTTTTCTAATGCTTTAAAACCACTTGCATTTCCTTTAGGAATAGTAAGTATTTTTGGTTCGTTAGAAGTAAGAATTTGTTTGTTTATTATTAAGTTTTTTGAAGGATTTTTCCAATCATCAATTGTTACCCAACAAACCGTAAAAGATCCTTTTGAAACAAAAAAATATTTGGTTTCTTTTTTATGACCTTGCCAAGCTCTAATTACAGAAATATCATTATGAGTAATTGTATAAAATCTCTTAATGTTTTGAAAACTAAAATCATTTACAAAATTTATGATTCCTCTTTCATCTATGAAAGAGTTTCCTTCTATAATTTGTAGATTATTATGCATGAGTTTTATAAACCAAGATCTTTTCTAACTATTTCAAGTCCTAAAAGCATTTCTTTCATTTCAGTTATGCTTAATCTTTTAGTATTGTGAGAATGATATTCTTCAACTGTAGAAACATTATCTACCCCTTCTGAAAAAAACCGTTCATAATTTAAATCACGATTATCTGCAGGTATCCTATAATAATTTTTTAAATCCTCAACCTTAACCATTTCTTCCCGGTTAACTAGGGTTTCATAAAGTTTTTCTCCATGACGAGTTCCGATAATTTTGATTTCATTTTTAGTATTATAAATTTCCACTAAAGCTTTAGCTAAGATTTCAATAGTTACTGCTGGTGCTTTTTGTATAAAGATATCTCCTGATTTGCCATTTTTAAAAGCGAATAATACTAAATCAACTGCGCTTTCGAGGGTCATCATAAATCTAGTCATACTAGGATCGGTAATAGTTATTGATTTGCCAGATTTAATCTGCTCAATAAATAGAGGAATGACAGAACCTCTTGATGCCATTACATTACCATATCTTGTACCACAAAAAACCTGCTTTGATTCATTTAAACTTCTGGATTTTGCTACCATTACTTTTTCCATCAATGCTTTTGACATTCCCATTGCATTTATTGGATAAACAGCTTTATCTGTACTTAAAACAACAAGACGATTAACATTAAATTTTTCTGCAGCTGATAAAACATTTTCAGTTCCATAAACATTTGTTTTAACAGCTTCTAAGGGAAAGAATTCACAAGAAGGAACTTGTTTAAGTGCTGCTGCATGAAAAATAAAATCAACACCTTTTACAACATTATTAACAGCATTCGTATCTCTTATATCTCCAATATAAAACTTAATAATTGGATTGTTGAAGATTTTACGCATATCATCTTGTTTCTTTTCATCACGAGAAAAAATACGTATTTCTGAAAAAACAGATTCTTTCAAAAATCTTTGGAGTACAGCATTTCCAAATGAACCCGTGCCTCCTGTAATTAAAAGTGTTTTATTTTGCATTATCATTTTTTCTTTTTTAGAAAATAAAATAGTTCTTTAATTAAATTAAAAACAAATTAATCAAACAAAAATTTTTAAATTTATAAAACTATTTTATACAGCTTCGCCTTCTCAGTCACAATAATTTATTGTGAAGAGTAAGACATATTCCTTTAAAACAAGCATTTATTCATCCTTAACTTTAATTAAGCTTGTTTCTTTCTGCAAATTTAACAAAATTGAGTAACCAATTTGTTCAATTCTGATTAAAATTTTTTTATTTCCTCTTAATTCTATAATTTCACCTGAAATTCCTTTTAATGTTCCTGAAGTTATTGTAATTAAATCACTTTTTTTATAAACCTCTGAGGAAATATCAAAATCAATTGTACCAGATACAACTTTTTGCAAAGCTATTATTTGCCATTCAGCTATTGGAGCTGCTTTTCCTTCAAAAAAGACATATCTTAATGCTCCAGGAATATTTAATACAGTATAATATTCTTTTTCTGAAATTCTTACAAAAACATAAGATTTTATAAGCGGTTCTTCTACCCACTTTTTCCTATCACTCCATTGACGGAGTGTTTTTTTTAGTGGAAGATAAACTTCTATTTGCTCTCTTAGCAATAGACTTGCAACTTTTTTTTCTGTTCTCGATTTGGTATAAACTGCATACCAATTATATTCTTTGTTTCTAATACTGTCCAATTGTCTTAATTAAAAACTAAATAAGTTTAGATTTCATTAATTTGTTCTATCATTTCTTTCTTTGTTTTTTTCCACCTACGATGTGACCACAACCAATCAGAAGGATTATTCAAGATTATTTTTTCTAAATGCTTCATATATAACTTTGTAATTTCTCCTTCTTCATATTCAGAAGGATTTTCTACAATTTTTTCCATTTTTAGTTCATAATATCCTCTTTTTACACGATATATATTAATATAAAGAACAGGATAATTAAACATTTTGGCATATTTTTCGATGCCATGTAAGCAAGCCGTTTCATGATTTAGAAAATCGATCCATATCGCTTTTTTATGATTGGAAGGACTTTGATCAGATACCAGTAAATAGGCAGCAACACCGTCTTTATTTTTTTGAAATGTTTTATAGGTATCTAAAATTGAGATTAATTCGGCACCACATTTTGCTCTAGATTTTTTAAGTAAACTATCCACATATTTATTACTTAATGGTTTATAAAAACCAAGCAATTTGAATTTGGTTTGCAAACCACCAGATAATGAACCCCACTCCCAATTGCTATAGTGTGCACATGAGCCTATAACACTTTGTCCTTTTTCAAAATAATAATCTAAAAACTCAGGGTTGATTAATTTATGGCGTTTTAACAATTGTTTTTTGCTTATTTTAAAACCTTTGATTCCTTCAAGTATAATATCACACAAGTTTTTATAAAAATTTTTAACAATTTTATTTATTTCTATCTCGGTTTTTTCGGGAAAGGAACTTCGAATGTTTTGATAAACAACTTTTTTTCTATACTTAATAACATAAAAAAATAAGAGATACAGGAAATCAGAAAAGCAATACATCAGGCGAAAAGGCATAAGATAAATAAGCCAAATAAAGAAGAGCACAAAATAATAAGTTATTTTATTCATATTTAACAACTAATAAATAGCAAAATTACATATAATTCTCAGTCTGTTTAGCAAATTTTTATGTTTTTTTAAATTAAATTCTAATCGTTTAAAGCGTTAGCAAAAACAAATTTCATCTAATTAATTAAAAAATTGTATTTTTACCGGTTTAATAAAACCAAGAAAAAAATGGAACAAATTAAGTTAAATTTAGATAATCTTGATAGGGTATTTCCTGCTGAATTCACTCAAGAGCAAATAGCAAAAGCAAAAACTTTGTTCTTAAAAAAACTAGCAATTGATGCTCATGCTTTTTATGGAGGAAAAATTCAAACAGTTCCTAAAGCTCCGGTTATTGGATTTAATTGGTTTAATGTTTGGTACACACCTGGGGTTTCTAAAGTTTCAACATCTATAAGAGACAATAATGAAACTTCTTATGAGTTGTCGAACAGAGGAAATCTTGTAGCCGTTGTTAGTGATTCAACACGTGTGCTTGGAGACGGTGATTGCACTCCATCTGGAGGTTTAGGAGTAATGGAAGGCAAGGCTTTTTTGATGAAATACCTTGGAGGTATTGATGCAATTGCTTTATGTGTTGATAGTCGTAACGAAAAGGGTGAAAATGACCCTAAAAAAATTATTGATTTTGTGAAAATGGCTCAACATAGCTTTGGAGCTGTTAATTTAGAAGATATTTCTCAACCAAATTGTTTTGAAGTTCTTGATAAATTGAGAGAAGAATGTTCTATTCCTGTTTGGCATGATGATGCACAAGGAACGGCATCTGTTACTCTTGCTGGTTTAATAAATGCATTGAAGTTGGTTAATAAAAAAATGGAAGATGTAAAAATAGTATTACTTGGGGCGGGTGCATCAAATACAACTATTGCAAGATTGATAATTACTGATGGTGCAAATCCAAAAAACCTTATAATGTTCGATACTAAGGGAGGTTTGCACAAAAAAAGGGAAGATATTAAAGCAGATAAAAGATTCTATCGTAAATGGGAATTGTGTGAACAAACAAATCCAAACTGTATTAATACAATTGAAGAAGCAATAAAAGATGCAGATGTTCTAATTGCTTTATCTACCCCTGGTCCTGATAGTGTAAAAAAAGAATGGATTAGTTCAATGGCCGAAAAATCAATAGTTTTTGTTTGTGCGAACCCTATTCCAGAAATATACCCTTATGCTGCAAAAGAAGCAGGTGCCTATATTGTTGCCACAGGAAGAGGCGATTTTCCAAATCAGGTTAATAACTCTGTTGGGTTTCCTGGGATTTTGAAAGGCGCATTATTGGTAAAAGCTAAAAAAGTGACCGATAATATGGCTATTGCAGCTGCTCATTCACTTGCAACTTATGCAGAAAAAAGAGGTATTAATCCAGAAAACATCATTGCAAATATGAATGAAACAGGAGTTTTCCCTTATGAAGCTGCTGATGTTGCCATGCAAGCAATCAAAGATGGTGTCGCAAGAGTTATTATGACAAGAGATGAAGCCTTTGCAAAAGCGGATGCAGATATTAAACACGCCAGAGAAATGACCAATTTACTATCAGAAAAAGGATTTATTAAAGATCCACCTCAGCAAATGATTCAGGACGCTATTGAATGGGCAATTAAAGAAGTATCAAAAAATAATACTATATAATATATATTGTATGATAGCTTATATTGAAGGTAAATTAGTTGAAAAAACACCTACGTATGCTGTAATTGACTGTGGGGGAGTTGGTTATTTAATTCATATTTCTTTAAATACATATTCAAAAATTAAAGAAGTTGGAATTTGTAAACTTTATACCCATTTGGCAATTAAAGAGGATGCACATACCCTTTATGGTTTTTACGATGAAACTGAAAGAAAAATTTTTCGTTTGTTGATTTCTGTTTCAGGTGTTGGAGCAAGTACTGCTCGAATGATACTTTCTGCTTTAAATTCAGATGAAATTCAAATTGCAATTGCAACCGGAAATGTTGCAACTCTTCGCAAAGTTAAGGGTATTGGTGAAAAATCTGCACAAAGAATCATTGTTGATTTAAAAGATAAAATTGAAAAAGATTCTGGAATAAAAGATTTTTCTTTCCCAACATACAATAATATTAAAAATGAAGCGTTATCAGCATTAATCTTACTTGGTTTCAATAAAAATGTTGCAGAAAAAGCGATTGAAAAAATATCTAAAACGCTAGATGGCAGCGAAATGAAAATTGAAATGTTAATAAAAGAATCATTAAAAATACTATAATTATTAATTTAACGTTAATTCTATCGAAAAGAAATCTACTCAAAAACAAAAGTTTTCATTTGTAATTAATAATAAATTAAAAATTATTGAAATTGGAAAGATTAAGTAAAAATTTTTTAAAAGCTATTTTTTTGTTATCATTGATAACAATAGGGTGGTTATCGAGCGCATCGGTAAATTTTTATAATACAATTCTTTATCCTTATACTCCACCTGACACAGGGGTTCAGTTAAAATATCCATTTAAAGATGCACCCATTTACTATGATAGTTCATATCAGAATAATGCAATGTATATGCAAGACCCCTCGAATATTAAAACAGAGATACAATATGATCCGGAAACCGATCAGTATATTCTGATTAAAAAGGTTGGTAATATGGAATATCGTAGTCCTTATCATATGACTTATGAGGAATATAACAAATATGATATTGATAAATCGCTCCGACAATATTGGAAACAAAAAATAGGCTCAGGTGATAATACAAAGAGTAATGGACTTTTTTCTAATTTACCTTTTGTAAGCGAAACTTTAGATAAACTTTTTGGTAACAATACTATTGACATTAGACCTCAAGGATCTGCTGAAATAATTTTTGCACTAAATGGCAAAAAACAAAAAAATCCTGCTTTGGATGTGAGGCAGCAAAAACAAATCAATTTTGATTTAGAGACCAAAATTCAAATGAATGTTGTAGCTAAAATTGGTGATAAAATTGAATTCACAACCAGTTATAACACCGAGGCTTCTTTTGATTTTGAAAACAAAATGAAGTTGCAGTTTGAAGGCAAAGAAGATGATATTATAAAAAAAATAGAAGCAGGAGATGTTAATTTCCCTTTAACAAGTACTTTGATTAATGGAAGTCAAGGATTATTTGGGTTTAAAACACAATTACAATTTGGTAAAACAACTGTTACATCTGTTTTTTCGCAGCAAAGAAGCGAAGCTTCAACAATACAAGTTTCAGGCGGAGCACAAACAAGTCAATTTCAAATAAAAGCTGATGATTACGAAGAAAATAAGCACTTTTTTATCTCTCAATATTTTAGAGATCATTATAATCAAAGTTTATCAAAGCTTCCTGTTATAAAATCTGGTATTAATATTACAAAAATTGAAGTTTGGGTTACCAATATAGGACCTGCAACACAAGAAAACCGCAACATTGTTGCTTTTATGGATTTGGGAGAAATAAATCCATATAATAATACTTTAGATTCAACAGGTGTTAGAGATTCGTTTCCACAAAATAAAATAAATAAACTATATAATCTTGCTAACAATTATAATATTCGAAATATTTATACTGCCAGTAATTATTTAACTGCTCTTAATAAAAATTTCACACAAGGGGTAGATTTTGAAAAGGTTGAAAATGCAAAAAAATTATCTCCCTCCGAATACTCATTTAACAATAGGTTGGGTTTTATTTCTTTAAACTCTACACTTAACTCAGATCAGGTTCTTGCTGTAGCATATCAGTATAAAATTGTTGGAGATACAACTACTTATCAAGTAGGTGAATTTTCAAATGAGGGGGTTCCTGCTCCTAAGGCTTTGGTCGTAAAGTTATTAAAAAGTACTGCAACAAATACCAGAATTCCTTTATGGGATTTGATGATGAAAAATGTTTACTCAATTGGGGGGTATCAGATAAACAATCAGGATTTTCGCTTAAATGTTCTTTTTACAAATAATGAATTAGGTGTTCCTGTTGGTTATATTTCTGAAGGCGCAATTGATGGCAAACCTTTGATACAGGCATTAAATCTAGATAATTTAAATTTTCAACTCGACAGATATTCTGATGGGGTTTTTGACTTTATAGATGGTGCTGCTACAAATGGTGGTACTATTCAGGCTTCAAATGGTCGGATTTATTTCCCTGTTTTGGAACCTTTTGGAAAAGACCTAAGAAGATCAATTACAGGAGGCGACCCAAATTTAAACAGTGTTGCTGATAAATATGTATATGACTCGCTCTATACAATGACAAAAACCGGTGCACAACAATTTCCGGAAAAAAATAAATTTATAATAGAAGGAAGATATAAATCTGCTGCAGGTTCAGAAATATCTTTAAATGCAATGAACGTACCTCAGGGTTCTGTTAAAGTTACAGCTGGTGGTATCCTTTTAACTGAAAATGTTGACTATACTGTTGATTATACTTTGGGAAGAGTAAAAATTATTAATGAAGGCGTTCTGAATTCAGGGACACCTATAACAATTTCTCTTGAAAGTAATTCCTTTTTCAATATACAGTCCAAAACATTTATGGGGACTCATATTGATTATAAATTTAATAAAGATTTAGTTTTGGGAGGAACCATTTTACATTTATCAGAACAACCTCTAACCCAAAAAATTAATTTTGGTGACGAACCCATTTCCAATACTATTTGGGGACTTAATACAACTTATCAAACAGAAGTACCATTAATTACCCGTTTATTGGATAAATTGCCTTTTTATAGCACCAAAGCACCTTCCAAAATAATACTAAATGCTGAAATAGCAAACTTAATTCCAGGCCATTCTAAAGCTGTTGGAAAAAAAGGCACTTCTTATATTGATGATTTTGAAGGAAGCAAATCAACAATTGATTTAAAAAATCTTGGACAATGGTTTTTAGCGAGTACACCCCAAGGACAAACAACATCTGGATTGTTTCCTGAAGCTAAACCTGGTACTGGTTTAATGTATGGATTTAACAGAGCTAAAATCGCATGGTATCGGATTGATGATCTTTTTTATGGTAATGAAAAGCTAAATCCAGATAATATCAGAACCAACCCTAAATCAATATCTAACTTTTTTGAACATCAATTCTATGAAAAAGATGTTTTCCCTAACAAAGAATTAGAAAACGGAAACCCTGGTTTGCTATATACATTGAATCTTGCTTATTATCCTAGTGAGCGAGGTCCTTATAATTATGATGTAAATCCCGTAACAGGAATATCTGCGGGTTTAAATACAGATGGTACTTTAAAAAATCCAGAAACACGTTGGGGGGGTATTATGCGAAAAATGGAAACAACCGATTTTGAAGCTACCAATGTTGAGTATATTGAATTCTGGTTGATGGATCCTTTTGTAAACAATCCCGATCATTCAGGTGGAGAACTTTATTTTGATCTTGGAGATATTTCAGAAGACATACTAAGAGATGGAAGAAAAAGCTATGAAAACGGACTTCCAATTTCTGCTGATGTTAAAGACGTAGATACCACAGAATGGGGTAGAGTCCCTACAATTCAATCTTTAACAAATTTTTTTGACAACAATTCTGCTTCAAGAGACTATCAGGACATTGGTTTAGATGGATTAAATGATACAGATGAAAAAACCTTTTTTGACACCAGTTATGTTTCAAAATTAAACTTTATAGAGGGTCAGGTATTACAAAAGTTTTTATCAGACCCATCTGCCGATAACTTTCATTATTTTTTAGGTGCAGATTATGATAGTGAAAGTAAGACTGTTTCTGAAAGGTATAAAGATTACAATGGTATAGACGGAAATTCAACCGCCAATTCTGTTGAATCTTCAACCCAACTTCCCAATGCAGAAGATATAAATAATGATAATACTTTAAATGAAGCAGAACGTTATTTTCAATATCAGATTGAGTTGAAACCAGAGAATATGCGAGTTGGTACTAACTATATAACAGATTCTTATACCTCTTCAAAACCAATCGAATTTAAAGACAAAACTACAGGTACGGTTACCTGGTATCAATTTAAAATACCTATTAACAATCCTTCTAAAATTGTTGGAAATATAAATGATTTTAAATCAATTCGTTTTATCAGGTTGTTTATGAAGGGATTTAAAGAACCTGTTATTTGTAGGTTTGCAACTTTAGAAATGGTTAGAAGTGAGTGGAGAAAATTTAATGGTGATTTAACATCCTCTGGAATATATATTCCAAACGATTCTTGTATTACAAATTTTGAAATATCAACTGTAAGTATAGAGGAAAATGGGAAAAAAACCCCAATACCCTATACGCTTCCACCAGGAATTGATAGGGATAAAAATTTAACTTCAACAAATCTACAGCAGTTAAACGAGCAGTCATTGGTTTTAAAAGTCTCTGATTTAACTGATGGCGACTCTAAAGCCATTTATAAAACTACTGATTTTGATTTTAGGCGGTATAAAAAAATTAAAATGTTCGTACATGCTGAAGCTGTTAATTATGAAACAGATTTAGAAAATAACGATTTAAGGGTCTTTGTTCGTTTAGGAACTGACTTCAAAGATAATTATTACGAATACGAAGTACCATTGACAAAAACAAATTGGAATACGAGTAACCCAGATGAAATTTGGCCAGAATCAAATAATTTAGAAATAGATCTTAGCAAATTAACTGATGCAAAAATAAAACGTAATCTTGCAATGCGAACAGCAGGATCTATGGTTACAGCGGCAACAGATTATGAAGTTTTTGATGGAAATAATAAAATTACTATAAAAGGAATGCCCAATATTAGTGATGTAAAGGTTATTATGATTGGTGTTAGAAATCCAAAAGATAATGGTAAATGCAAAACAGGAGAAATATGGGTAAACGAACTTCGCCTGACAGATTTTGATGAAAAGGGAGGTTGGGCTGCCACAGTTAATAGCAATATTACTTTAGCAGATTTAGGAAATTTAATGGTTGCAGGAACATATAGTTCTGCTGGTTTTGGAAGCATCGACCAATCAATGGGAGAAAGAAAAAAAGACAATACTTTTCAGTATGATATTGCTACAAACTTGGAATTAGGTAAGTTTTTTCCTGAAAAAACAGGTCTTCGAATTCCTATGCATTATGATAAATCTGAAATGGTTAACAATCCTGAATATAGTCCTTTGAATCCGGACATTTTGTTCAAAGATGATTTAAACACTTATGCTACACAAAAAGAAAAAGATTCTATTAAAAAGTTGTCGCAGGATTATGTGAGTAGAAGAAGTATCAATTTTATGAATGTGAAAAAAGACAGGGTCGGAAATACAACCAAAGCACACATTTATGATGTTGAGAATTTGGATTTTACCTATGCTTATACTGAAGTGTTTTCCCGAAATGTTGATATTGAATATAATATATTAAAAACATATAAAGGAGCTATTGGTTATAATTTTTCTACTAATCCAAAAAATGTTTCTCCTTTTGCTAAAAATAAATTTTTAGGAAAAACAAAAGTTTTAGGACTTGTTAAGGACTTTAATTTTTTCTATTTCCCGAAAATGTTATCCTTTAGGACAGATCTCGACAGAGGGTATAGTGAAAACTTAATTCGAAACAAAAGTATAGGTATTGTTAAGATCGAGCCTTATTGTGTGAAAACATTTACCTGGAATAGGCAGTACGATTTAAAGTATGACCTGTCTAAAGCAATTAACTTTACTTATTCTGCGAATGCAAATGCCCGTATAGACGAATTACCCGGTGTAGTTGATAAAAATAACAGTGATTACGAAGCCCAAAAGAAAGAAATATTAGATAATATTAAAAGTTTTGGCAGAATTACTAATTATAATCAAACATATACGGGAACCTGGAACCTGCCAATTAACAAACTACCTTTGATGGACTTTGTGAATGCCACAGCTGCTTACACAGGTGAATATCATTGGACTGCTTCTCCTTTATCAGCTCAAGAACTTGGAAATACGATAGAAAATTCCAATACAAAGCAAATAAATGGTAATTTTAATATGCTTACCTTGTATAACAAAGTAGGGTTTTTGAAAGAGATAAACGATAAAAACAAAAACACGAAAAACACAAGTAAAAAACCAAATTTTGATTCTGATAATTCTCTACCACCTTCAACTAACCCCAAAAAAGATTCAACGAAAAATGATGATACTCCCGGTATTGTTAGCATAATTACCAAACACACCCTTCGAGCCCTGATGGGAGTGCGTTCAGCTAACATATCTTATAGTGAAAGCGCAGGAACAGTTTTACCAGGGTTTAAGCCTAAACCTGTCGCATTGGGGCAAGATTGGGACTTAATGGCACCTGGTACTGGTTTTATTTTTGGTGATCAAAAGGATATTCGTAATCACGCTATACGAAATCATTGGCTTTCTACAGATTCTCTCTTAAACAGTGCTTTTGCCAAAAAGAACACATACGACTTTGCTGCTCGTGTTCAGATTGAGCCTTTTCCAGATCTAAGAATAGAATTAACTGCAAATAGAAATTTCACTAAAATTCATTCGGAATATTATATTATCGATACAATAAAAAATGAAATTGACAGAGAATCCATTCAGGCACAAGAAAATGGAACATTAAGTATGTCTTACATTACATGGAAAACTTCTTGGGGAAATGGCGATAAAGTTTTTGAAGAATTTTATAACAACAGACTTGTAATTGCAAATAGATTATATAATGAAAATCCAAATCATATAGAAGGAGATCCTATTTTAGATACAATTACTAAATCAGGAGAATATTACCCTATTGGTTATGGACCAACTTCACAGGATGTTGTTGTTACTTCTTTTTTAGCTGCATATCTTGGTCAAGATCCAGGTTCAACTTCCACAAATGCTTTTCTTAAAATTCCAAAACCCAATTGGGCTATCACTTACGATGGATTATCCAAAAACGAGTTTTTAAAACAATTCTTTAAGAAAGTAACACTAAGGCATACTTATCGATCTTCATATAATGTTGCATACACCAATAATATTTTATATGATGAAAGAAATGGTTTCCCTTCAGAAATCAATACTATAGGAAACTATATTCCACAAAAAGACATCAATAGTGTTTCTTTTAATGAACAATATAGTCCTTTTATTGGTCTGGATTTAACTTTTAATAATAGAATTGATGCAAGAGGGGAGTATAAAAAATCCCGCAATGTATCACTTAGTCTTACTAATTTGCAGATAACCGAAGTTATTAGTAATGAATTTACTATACATTTGGGTTATCTTATAAAAGATGTTCAATTAACAATTAATGCTGGAGGTAAACCCAAAAACCTTAAAAGCGATTTGAAATTAAATTCGGATTTTTCAATTAGAGACAATAAGTCAATAATACGAACTCCGGGTGTTCCTCCTAGATCATTTACAGGGCAAAAGATTTTTTCTTTTATGATATCTGGAGATTATATGATTAGTCAGAAATTTACTGTTAGATTGTTTTACGACAGAATTTTTTCCGATCCATATACTTCAAATCAATTTAGAAACACAAATTCTAATGCAGGTATTAGTTTGAAATTTATGTTAACGCCTTAAAGAACAATTAAATATTATAAAATATAAAGGTTATTAAGCATAATTAAATATTTATAATAACTTTGTTCTGCCAATTTTATTAAAAAATGACAGAGATAATACCTAATAAAAATAACCCAACTAAAGAACTTTTTAGAAGGGTTATTTCTTTTTTCAGATTATTTTTATTCTGGGTGGCTTTTTTCGGATTGTGCCGGATTGTTTTTTTAACCTACTTGCTTAGTTTTTCTCACCACCTTACTTTCACAGAAATAGTTAAAGTGTTTTATTATGGACTGTTTATGGATATTTCAACAACAGGATATATTTTAGCATTTCCTTTTTTATTATGGATTGTACAAATGTTTTTTACTACTCGGGTATTGTCTAAGGTTATAAAAATATACTCCTTTTTAATAGCAGTAATAATAAGTACACTCACAATAATAGATGTGCAAATATATAAAGAATGGGGTACAAAGCTCAATATTGACGCTTTTCTTTATTTAAAACATCCAGACGAAGCAATGGCTTCTGTGGGCTCTTCTCCTATATTGCTTTTATTAATTATAGAAATTGTATTAATTGTTTTAGCTCTATTATTATATAGGATTGTTGCACGCTCCAAATATTTAGTAATTATTAGAAATTCTTTTCGCTTGGTTCTTATTAAAACAGCAATAATAATAACACTTGCTGGATTTTTGTTTTTAGGTATTAGAGGTAGTATTGATATTATTCCTATGAACCCAAGTTTTTCTTACTTTTCTTCAAAACAATTTGCCAATCATGCTTCATTAAATACAGCTTGGAATTTAATGTATGATATTAAATACTTTATGCGTGACAAACACATGCATTTTGAGTATATGTCTGAAAAAGAAATGCTTGTTCGTGTTATACAAACATTACCTAAAAAAAACTCCATACCAACCAGATCGGTACTTGATAATAAAAAGCCTAATATTGTAATGATTGTGCTTGAAAGCTGGACTGCCAAAGCAATTGAGCCTTTAGGGGGTATAAAAGGCTTAACTCCCCAATTTAACAAATTGTGTTCAAATGGACTTTTATTTACAAGCATTTATGCAAATGGAACCAGAACACCTCATTCTTTACCGGCAGTGTTGTGTGGATTTCCTTCTACACCTGAAGGTCCAATTTTAAATGTTCCTTCAAAAGCAGAAAAACTTGAGTATATTACAAAAACACTTGCAGAATCAGGCTATAAATCATGTTTTTTTTATGGAGGTAATATAAACTTCGATAATATGAAAGCATTAATTACTTTTGCAGCATTTGATAAAATAATTGAGAGATCTGATTTTAAAAAATCTGAAACAACATCTAAATGGGGGGCTCACGATGAAGTATTATACAATAAAGTTTTAAGTGAATTAAATAATTTTTCTTCTCCTTTTTTTGCAACAATTCTAACGCTTAGTAGTCACGAACCATTTGATGTTCCCATGAAAACGGTAATTAAAGGAACTGAAACTGATAGTTTATTTAAAAACGCATTATATTACGCTGATAAATGCCTGGGAGAATTTATTGAAAAAGCATCACACGAAACATGGTATAACAACACTCTATTTGTTTTTGTTGCAGACCATGGGCATCATTTATTGTTAGAAGATGAAAACTATTTTTCTCCTTCCCATTTTCATATTCCTTTATTGCTTTATGGAAACGTGTTAAATCCTGAATTTAGGGGTAATCGGGATTCTTTAATTGGAAATCAGTGCGATATTCCAGCTACTTTACTAGAACAATTAAATATAAAACATTCTGATTATATTTGGAGTAATGATTTATTAGATGAAAACAGAAACCCTTACGCTGTTTACAACTTTAAAAATGGCTTTGGTTGGTGCACACCACAGCAAAATATTGTATTTGATAATTTTTCTAAGAGTCTTATTTACAATTCAAATAAACAAATTTCAGACAGCTCTTGTAATGAAAACCTGAGAAATGCCCAGGCTTTTATACAATTTCTTTTTTATAATCATTTTTAAAATCATTAAATTTTAATAAAAGTATATTTTATTTATATTAAACCGAATAATTAAGATTACATAAATTAATTATTCGGTTTAATATAATTAAAAAAACAGATAATTGTTAGTGTTTATAATAATCATTTTATTTATTTTGTTGTAAAACAGCAATGACCCAAAACTACGATATAATTATTGTCCCCGGTATTCCAATTGAAAATGGGAAATGGAATTTTGCTTTAAAAACAAGAATGTATTGGTCGAAATACTTATTCGAACAGGGAATTGCAAAGAATGTAATGTATTCAGGAGGTGCGGTGCATACTCCCTATATCGAAGCTGAAGTGATGTCACTTTATGGAGAGGCGATTGGCATTCCTAAAGAAAACATATATACAGAGCTGTTGGCAAAACACAGTACTGAAAATGTTTATTATTGCTATAAAAAAGCAAAGAAATTGGGTTTTAACACTTTTGCTATTGCATCTGATTTGCTGCAAACAAAAACACTTCGGTTTTTTGCGCATTATAAAGTAGATCGCAATATAGGCTTGCTTCCCATGACCAAGATTTTTGTTAAAGCAATGAAACCATTGATGACAGACCCTGTTATTGATTATAATAAAGCATTTGTAAAAGATTTTATTCCTTTATCGAAGCGCGAAAGCTTCTGGAAAAGATTTAAAGGTACTCAAGGTAGAGATCTTGACACTTCCGCTTATGACTAAGTACTAATGCCAATTAGTTTTTTCTATTTGGGATCCAAAAGAATATCCATTATTTTTGGCCCATCTAGGTCGAGATTAGGAACGTGATCAAATGTTAAAGTGGTATCTTTGTCCTTAAAGCTTCCATTCTGATTGCTATCTATATCTTTAAAGCTAAAGGAAAAAGTTTTTTGGTCGCCATAACCTTGATAATAAATACTATAATCTCCGGTACTGTTAGATTTAACAGTATTTTGATTATTTGATATGCTTATCTGGTCGATTGGTTGATTGGTATTGCTTGCTTTTATTTTTCCTTTTAAAAAAAAGTAAGTTTGACTTTCTGTACCATATTTCTTACAGGAAGATGGCATGATCCCTAAAATTAAAACAATAAATGTAAGTATTGCATTTTGTTTTCTAAGAAAGTAAAGTTTGATTTTGTTATGGAAGGTCATTTTTTGTTTGTATTTGATAATTGCTTCATGCTTGTCTTTTCTTTACAAATATAAATAAATATAACAAATAGGAAAACAAATTCCGGTTTTGCAAAATCTATGTTAATACAATAAAATTATTGCTTGTTTCATTTGTATTGAAAATTAGTTATAGGGATAAAATAAATTTTACAAAGGATAAATAAAATTTAGCATAAGAATAAATTAAATTAGCAAAGGTGAAATAATTTATAACAAGTAAAAAAATAATTAAAGCACATGTAAAAATTAATATATCTTATGCGAAATGAAATATATCACAGGAAAATTAATATATCACAAAGGATAAATAAAAATATTCATTTGTAAAAAAATAGTAAGCAAAGGATAAAATAAATATTATTTGTGTAAAATATATTTTAGCACTTTACTAATAGTTCAGTATCTTTGTTTTAATAAATAGTACAATTTAATAGAAGATATATTCAGACTTAATTTTGAAAAATACAATTGATGGAATGACAGGGTGATATCTAACAATGAATAAACCCCTTGAATGAATGTAAGTATAAGGGCATCATTAGAAGAAAACGTTTTTACAACTAAATAAAACAACCCATGAAATTAAAAAAAGGACGTTATTTGCCAAGCAGCCATTTAGAAAAGTTGATATGGTTTAGAACTTTCAAAACCAAACTAGCTGATATTGCGGAAAAACTTAGCATTTCCCCAACTGAAATGAGTGCAGTAGAAAAAGATTTTCTTGCGTATGAATATATAGTAACGATGGTTGAGATATTTAAATTGGGAAGTAAAGAACGTACAAGTTTTCGTGAACTGCTGGCATATGATAAATCAAATATAACAATAAGTAGAATGCCACAATTGCCAAATTTTCCTGAAGAACCGGAGGTTGTACCTCCTGGTATTTTTACAAGGCTTGCTAAATTGGTGCAGCGGATAAAATATCACCCAAAATACAATGAAGCGATAGGTAAAGGTCTGGGAATAATTGGACCAGAAAAAGTAATTGAACTTGAAAAACTGATACCTCGGATCAAAGTTAAAACAACTTCTAACACGGGTATTACTTTGGGTTTTATTAAAGGCAGTATGGAAGGAGTGATTATATTTTCAGGCACTATTCATAATGATGATGAAAATTCCACCGAAGTAAACTTTGAATGGAATGAAATAGGAAGGGTTACACGTTCCCCCTTTATAGACGACAGGCCAAATAAAGTACAAAAACCAGAAACACGTTATTATAGGGCAAGGTATTTTAAAAATGATACAATGGTTGGAGACAATTCTAGCATTATAAAAGTGGTGGCAGAGGTGTATGGGACGGAGTGATTTTACTGTTCTTTTATAGAAAAAACTCTTTTAAATAGTGGGATAATGAATTGTTAGATGATGAACATTTCCAAAACAATTAATATAAGACCCATTATTATTTCAAATTCATTAAAAACTCTTTTTGGGGATAAGTTATTTTATTGTAAACAATTAAAAACAAGCAATAAAATTGTTCAAAACGTATCAAAATAGTATCTTTGAAATGTTTATAAAACGATAATGATGAAAAAAATATACATTTCTATTTGTTTGATGTTAATTACAGGATTTGGTTTTGCACAATGGATAAGGCAAAATGTATTACCACAAGGAAATACTAATTTAACATCTGTAAAGTTTTTAGATTCTCTCACTGGTTATGCAGTTGGAGCTAATGGGAAAATAATAAAGACATCTGATGGTGGTGTTAATTGGATTACACAAACAACTAATACAACTAGAAGTTTTACTTCACTTTGTTTTGTTAATTCAGACACAGGCTTTGTTGTTGGAAATTCTGGCACCATTATCAAGACTACAGATGGAGGAAATAATTGGACTGCACTTATCAGTGGCACCACTAAAAATCTAAATTCTGTTTGTTTTATTGATATGGACACAGCCTATGCTGTTGGAATTAATGGTACTATTTTGAAAACAACAAATGCGGGAAATAGTTGGTTTTCTCAAATCAGTGGCACAACAAACGAGTTGTTTTCAGTTTTTTTTTCTAATCCAAATACCGTGTATGTGGTTGGGAATACAGGCACTATTCTGAAAACAACCAACGGTGGGATAAATTGGAGTTTGTTAAATGCCAGTACTACAAAAAATTTATTTTCATTATATTTTAGTGATTCAAATACAGGCTATGTAGCTGGTGATAATGGTTTGTTGATAAAGACAACAAATGGTGGAAACAACTGGATCACCCAGTTAAATTATGGAAGTGGATATGCATTAAAATCTGTGGATTTTATAAATGCAAACACAGGAATTGTGGTTGGGAAGTATGGTATAATATTCAAAACCACAAATGCAGGTAATAATTGGGCAATACAACCGTGTGGTGTAAGTACATTCTTTAATTCCGTTTGTTATCAGGATATTGATATCGCATATGCAGTGGGGAGTTCTGGTGCTATCATAAAAACCACAAATGGAGGCAATAATTGGTTTGAAATAAATGGTACTTCTAATTTTCTAAATTCTGTTTTTTTTACAAATACAAATTCTGGCTATGCAGTTGGATCTTGTGGTGTAATTATGAAAACAACAGATGGCGGAACCAAATGGATAAAGAAAGAAAGTGGAACTTTTGAACACCTCTCTTCTGTTTGTTTTACTGATTCTGTTACGGGTTACATAGTTGGGGGCACTCCTTATACTAGCAATGTTATTCTTAAAACCACCAATGCAGGGGAGAATTGGACTCAACAGATAAGTGGGACATGGAAATCATTAAATTCCGTTTATTTTACTGATGCCAATATAGGTTATGCTGCAGGAAATTATGAATCTCCTAGTATATTTTTAAAAACAACAAATGGTGGCAATAACTGGGAAATCCAAAGATCTGCGCCCCAAGAACATATATATTCAATTTTTTTTACTAATTCAAGTATTGGTTTTGCTACTGGATTTCATAATAGTAATCATCCTCCGTTTGGGGGTGATGAGTTTGTATTGAAAACCACCAATGGTGGCAGCAGTTGGTCGGAGCAATTAATAATTCCTAGTTATTCATTTTTATATGCAATTTATTTTACTGATGTGAATAATGGATATATGTCTGGAGAATATGGATATATATATAAAACGACCAATGGAGGTATTGATTGGGTTCTACAAACAGTTAGTGGCTTAAATTCTAACTCAATTAGTTTTCCTGATACAAATAATGGATATATAGTTGGAGATTATGGTGGCATCATAAAAACAACAAATGCAGGTCTTAACTGGATAAACCAAACAAGCGGGATTACAGAAAATTTAAGATCGGTTTATTTTGCTGATGCAAATATTGGTTATGCGGTTGGGGCTAATGGTACCATAATAAAAACCACCAATGGAGGCATTTCTCTTCCGAGGCAGCCTACTACACCAACTGGGACAAATGCATTATGCATTAATTCGTCAAATTCTGATTATACAACTTCTGGTTCTTTCGATGCCACATCATACATATGGGAAATAAGCCCATCTACTGCGGGGACCATAAGTGGAAATGGACTAGTTGGAACAGTGGATTGGAATGATACCTTTATCGGATCAGCACAAATTACAGTAAAAGGGCATAATTTCTTGGGAGATGGACCTCTCTCAATACCTTGCAATGTTACAATATATGATAATCCACAAAACCCAACAATCTCCCAAAATCTTTCAGTATTATCTTCAAGTGTATCTGCCGGTAATCAATGGTATTTAAATGGGACTATTATTCCAGGGGCAACAAATCAAAGCCATACTTGTACTGTAAATGGGGATTATTTTGATATTGTTACTTTGAATGGATGTAACTCCGACATTTCCAATATCATTAGTATTGCAAATGCTGGGTTTAATTTAATAGAAAATAATAAATTATTTAACATATTCCCCAATCCTGTTCAGAATAAAATAATACTTATAATTAATCAGACAGATTTGGGAAAATTAACAGGAGCTAAATTATTAATAAACAACATACAAGGCAAACTTTTATTTCAACAACAACTCACGCAAAACAACTCCGAAATAGACATCTCCCAATTGCCACAAGGAGTTTATATCGCAAAGATAATATTAAACGATGGGAGTGTGTTGCAGGATAAGTTTGTGGTAGTGAGATAAAATGCAGAAAAGTTTTATAACTGTTTTCTGATTATATTCTTTCTGAAGAGCAAATAAGACAGAATACTGCAAACAAAACCAAGCAAAACTATAATTCCAATATAAATGTGTTGTGTTTGCTTATTATTTCTGTTTGGTTCTGTTTCTTTCGTATTTATTGGTTTTATATTAGAATAAAATATAGAATCAGATGCTGTGTTTTCTTCATCTATATTTATCAGGGGAGAAGTAATGGTTAAAGAATCTTTCAGACCATTATAAAGACTTAAATACTGGTATGCTTTTTCAAAATCTTTGGTGTTATAATAAGCATCACTCAGACATTGATAAATATCTGCCATTTCCTCTTTGGCATCAATACTTTTCGTAATTTCAAGACCCTGATGGAAGTAGTCGAGTGCTTTTATACTATTGTTTTGCAACATAAGATTACGTCCAATCAACGTTAGTGTGTAAGCTATTTTTCTATTGTCTTCGAGTTCTTCATTTAATTTAAGAGATTGAAAAAAGTAATCGTTGGAAGTGTTATAGTTTTTCTTTTCGCTGTATATCAATCCAATATTTGATAAGGTGGTTGCCAATCCCGATACATCCGATATTTCTTCCCGAATAAGCAATGCTTCATTATAATAAACAAGCGCATTCTTAAAATCTTCAATTTCGTATAGTACCCAACCTAAATTGTTAAGACATTTTGCTTTTAAATCCAAATTATTATTCTTAATTGAAATGTCAAGCGCTTTGTAATAGTTCTCAATAGCTTGTTTCAAATAGCCCTGATTGATGTATATAACTCCGATATTGATGAAACATTCGGCTTTTTCGTTTTCTAATCCTATTTTTGTATAAATTCCCAATGCTTTTCTATAGCTTTTTATAGCCTGTTCGTATCTTCCAAGGCAATCATAAACAGTACCTAAATTAATCAGACATGTTGCAACGCCTTCTAAATTATTTTGTCCTTCATCAATGATTAATGATTTATTATATACATCCAAAGCCTTATAATACTCGCTCTGTATTTGATAAATAATACCTAAATTATTGTAAAGGGCAGAAATAGCTGTACTATCGTTTATTTTTTCTCCCAAAAGTAAAGCCTTATAATAATAACTTTCCGCAATATCAAGATTCCCGGTAAAATAATAAATAATGCCAATATCTTTTAATGCCCTCACTTGTTGTTTTTCGTTTCCACTATTCTCCGAAAGTCGAAAAGCTTCCTCTGCATAATAGAGTGCTTTTTTTCGATCGCTACCTCTCACCTCTTCAGATAATTGAAGAAGTAAATCCGCTTTTAGATTTGGGTTTTCGGTAACATTTAGCTTTTGCTCGAGCTCTTGAACAGCATTCTGAGAATAGGAGGGAAGGGTAAATAAAAAAATAAGGATTAATATTAAAACAAAAGAATGTATGGAAAATGATAAATAATTGATTCTGCTCATAGGTTGTTACTTCACAGTTAAATAAGGTGCAATTTTATTATATAAAGCATCATAAACAAGCGCAGATTTCTTAATATCTTCAACTTTAGCGTATTTTCCATGCTTATCTCTATAATTTACAATAGCTTTAGCCACAAACAAATCAATATAGGGATGTTTTTTAAAATCATTAACTCCAGCATCATTGATATTGATCTTTTGGATATTATATGGTTTAACAATTAAATTTTTAGCAATGGCATTGTATTTTAAGCTATCGATTCCCCACACTTCTTTTATCTGTTCTTTTTTTACATATCCTCCTAATCTTTCGCGGTATTTGATAATGTTCTTTGCAAAAGCAGGACCTATTCCTCTCAATTTCATAAACTCAGTGGTGTCGGCAATATTAATATCAACGATTATATTGTCATCTTTAGGAACATAGTTTTTATTTTCTGCTACATCGGTCTTGTTTTCGATTTTGTTTTCCGGAATAACAATAAAGGGAGCTAAAATATTATATTCGCTTTCGCTTATACCATATATTTTCTTTAGATCTTCGGGTTTATAGAATTTTCCCCCTTTCGATTCGTAGTTTTTTATTGTTTTGATTTGTTTATCGGTTAAGCCCAGTTCTTTCCATTTCACTTCCTGCAAATCGTTCGGATTGAAAAGAAAGGGATTAAGTTTGCTTTTTGCAACTGATTCGTCAATATTATTGAAATTGAAACTTTCTTTGGGCTTGTAAGTTGATTCTTTGATGTTTTCTTTTAATTTTAACTGAAAGGTGCTGATGTCTTTTTCGAACTGCGAAAAATCTGGTTTTGAATTATGATAAAAACTTACAATAAGAAAGGGTATAATAATTAAAATGAAGAAGATTCCCAGCAAAATCAATACTCCATTTCTTTCGGATTTTGTAAAAGAAAAATAATTTTTAAAAAGTTCTTTCAATCTGTTACAAAGATTTTTATAAAACAAAAATAAAGATATTATACTATGTTTAACAAATTTATTTGATGAATTTTATTTTATTATTTCTCGCAGAAACTTTTTCTTATTTCTCGCAAAGACGCTAAACCGCAAAGGCTTAAAATAATATTTTTTTATTTTTATAGCTTCTTTGCGTCTTTGCGAGAAAAAACAATTAAACAAGGCTGGTAATTCAAAAATTGAATCCTCATTTTATAATTGTCGGAAATTTTATACCTTTGATACAAACAAAAGAGAGATGTCTTCAATAAAAAACAAAAAACGAAGAACAGCAAACCGCTCATTAATATTCTTATTGCTTGGATTGTTTATGATGTTTGGGCCAATCAATCTTGGATGGGTTGATGGAATGGGAGGGGGCTTTGCATTGGCTGTATTTGGCTTACTTATAGCAGTAACTGGCTTTGTTTCATGGATTATATTTTTGAAACTTGCTCGCAGGCAGGATGCTATTTTATCGGGAAAAAACCTTATTGTTCATTGGAAATACCAGCTAGAAGAGTGGCAAAAATATACAGAAAACGAATACAAGACCGATAGAAGAGGAAAGAAGATCCTTTTTTTTATTGTAGCTGCATTTGCATTGTTCTTTGGAGTACTTTTTTTTATTCTTGACCCCGAAAATGGCATTTATGTTTTGTTTGTAATGCTTGGATTAATAGCTATTATAGGACTAACAGCTATTCTTTCTACAAGATTCTCTTACCAGCAGAATAAAAAGTATCTAGGCGAAGCTATTATCTCAAAAGATGGAGTTTACCTGAATAAACAGTTACATGTATGGAATATAATATCATCTCATCTTGATTCTGTTGAATTAATTTCAGAAGAAGATCCTCCCGAAATTGAATTCACGTATTCTACATCGGGATATAGAAATAATAATACTTATTCTGCCAGGGTTCCGGTTCCAAAAGGACAGGAAGCAATGGCTTTGCATGTGGTAGAGGTTTTTAATAATGAGGTAATAAAAAGATCATAGAAATCTAATATTTAGAAATTATTGAACCAATGTTAACCATCCCAGGACTTTTTAAAGAAAGTGTTAAAAAATTTCCCAACAATATTATATTATGGGAAAACACAGATGGGGAATATATAGGTTTAACTTATACAGAAACGTATAATCTGGTTCAATATTTTGCTGCTGGTTTATTATCAATAGGCGTTAAAAAAGGGGATAGAATTGCTCTTGTTTCTGAAGGAAGAAACAATTGGCTTATATGCGAGCTAGGGATGTTGTTTATTGGTGCGATTAATGTTCCTCTTTCTGTGAAATTAGAAGAGGCTACCGAAATTAGATTTCGTTTGTCGCATGCTGAATGTTCAATGATAATTGTCTCGGAAAGTCAGATAAAAAAAATAAAACCAATTTTAAAAGAACTTCCAAATATTAAAAATATTGTTTTACTTGATAATGCGGAAGAAGGTCTATTTAATTCATTACTATATACTGAAATTATAGAAAAAGGAAAAGCACTATTAAAAGAACAACCTGAAATTGTTGAACAAAAATTAAAATCTGTTGTTCAAAACGATATTGCAAATATTAGTTATACTTCCGGTACAATTGCTGACCCAAAGGGCATTATTCTTTCTCACCGCAATTATACTGCAAATGTGGAACAATCGCTTGGATTATTTAAAGTTTATGAACATTATAAAACCTTATTGATCTTACCCTGGGATCATTCCTTTGCTCATAGTGTGGGAATTTATGCTGTTATAAAAGGAGGTGCCAGTATTGCATCTGTTCAGAGAGGAAAAACAGCATTAGAGTCAATAAAAAATATAAGTAAAAACCTTAAACAGATAGAACCATATTTTTTACTTAGTGTTCCGGCTCTTGCACGTAATATGCGAACAAATATTGAGAAAGCCATAAATAAAAAAGGAATGTTTGCTTCCTGGTTATTTAGTATTGCCTTAAACATTGCATATAAATACAATGCAGAAGGGTATAACAAAGGTAAAGGATGGAAATTAATATTGTATCCCACATATAAATTATTTGACAAATTGATATTTAAGAAAATAAAAAGCAATTTTGGCAGGAATATGCAGTTTTTTGTTGGTGGTGGTGCATTGCTTGATGTAGCATTGCAAAGATTTTTTTATGCAATAGGTGTTCCAATGTTTCAGGGATATGGTCTTTCAGAAGCTGCTCCTGTTATTTCTTCTAATAATTTAAAATTTCATAAACTAGGCTCATCTGGTA
>DYDE01000003.1:46021-75962 GCA_020718065.1 Marinifilum sp.
CAATTAAAAATAATAGATGCAACCGGTAACGAATTGCCAAGAGGAAATAAAGGAGAGATTGTTATCAAAGGTGAAAATGTAATGCTTGGCTATTGGAAAAACCCTAAATCAACCGAAGAAACTTTAAAAGATGGCTGGCTTTATACTGGTGATATGGGTTATTTGGATAGTGATGATTATTTATTTGTAATGGGCAGATTTAAAAGTTTATTGATAGCAAGTGATGGAGAAAAATATAGTCCTGAAGGTATTGAAGAAGCTTTTATGCAAAACTCAAAGTTTATAGACCAATGTATGCTATACAACAATCAGAATCCTTATACTACTATGCTTATATATCCTAATAAAGATAATATTTTAAACTGGCTTGAGCACCATAAATATTCTTCAACGTCAGGGGAAGGAATTATTGCAGCTCTCAGACTTATTCAGGATGAAATAAACAAGTTTAAACCTGAATGTAAACATGCTAACTCGTTTCCTGTAAGATGGCTTCCTTCAGCAACAGGCATTTTAGAAGAAGGGTTTACCGAAAACAATCATTTTTTAAATAGTACTTTAAAAATGGTAAGAGGAAAAATAACCAAATACTATGCAAATAGAATTAAATATCTTTATACCCCTGAAGCAAAAGATATTTGCAATGAGCAAAATATTAAAGCAATTGATAATTTGTTAAATAAACAACTAGAGGTATGAAAAAAAGAACATTTGACAAACAAATAGATATAGAAAAGATAATTAACAAATGCGAAGTATGCTATGTTGCTATGGTGGATGAGAATAATCAACCCTATGTATTGCCTTTTAATTTTGGGTATAATAATAAGTGTTTATATTTACATGGAACCAAAACAGGAAAAAAGATTAATATCTTAAAGAAAAATAATAGTGTTTGCGTAACATTTAGTACCGATCATTCACTTGTTTACCAAAACGACAGTGTTGCTTGCAGTTTTACTATGAAATTCCGTTCTGTGGTGGCTTATGGCAAAGTTACTTTTATTGAAGACTATGATAAAAAAGTTGAAGCAATAGATGAGGTAATGAAAAAATATACAGGAAAATCATATTCGTACTCAAAACCGTCAATAATTAACCTCGAAACATTTATAATTGAAATAGAAAGTTGGACAGGTAAAGAGTCGGGTTATTAGGAGTATAGCTTATACTTTCTTTTCTTTTTTCAAAAGAAACTTTGTTGAAAGGAAAGTATATAATTTATAAACCCCAAATCCTATAATAATACCCAATATTGCTCCGCATAAAATATCACCAGGGTAATGAACACCTAGATAAATTCGTGTATAACAAATTAAAAATGCCCAAATAATTAAAAGAGCAGGTAAGAACTTTACCTTTTTTCTTAACAATAATATTGTAAAAATTGTTATTCCAAAAAAATTACTTGCATGAGATGATACGAAACCATATTTTCCTCCCAAGTAACCATTTACATTGTGAACCAAGCCATCTAATAAAGGCTCATGAGATGGTCTTAAACGATGGAAGGTGTTTTTAAATATTTGTACAGAAGCCTGATCAGTTAATGCTACCAATAAAGCATAACCCAAGATTATATATAAAGTTTGAAATTTATAGTGCTTTATAATAAAATACAATAACAAAATATATACAGGAATCCAAAACCAGCCTTTTGTCATCCAAAACATCACTACATCAAAAAAAGCATTGTGTTTGCTGTTTAAAAACAAAAACAATGCAGTGTCCCATTGTTTAAGAGTATCGATCATGTTCTGGTTTCAATTAATTAAGTAGTTTCCATAGTTTGTCTTTTAGCTCAGTCAGTCCTTTGTTTGTTTGAGATGAAATAAAGACATAAGGTATTTTGGGTAATTCCTTTTTTATTTCAAATATAAGTTCATCATCTGCAAGGTCCGATTTGGTAATTGCCAACAACCTGTTTTTATCAAGCAATTCGGGATTGAATTGTTTTAGTTCATTTAACAATATTTGGTATTCTTTTTTAATATTATCAGCATCAACGGGAATCATAAATAATAAAATTGAATTCCGTTCGATATGTTTTAGAAATCTTGTACCTAATCCTTTACCTAAATGTGCTCCTTCTATAATTCCTGGAATATCTGCCATTACAAAAGATTTAAAATCTCTGTAAGAAACGATACCTAAATTTGGGACAAGTGTAGTAAAAGGGTAATCTGCTATTTCTGGTTTAGCAGCAGATAAAACTGACAATAAAGTAGATTTTCCTGCATTGGGAAATCCAACCAATCCAACGTCTGCCAACACTTTAAGTTCTAAAATAATCCATTCTTCCATTCCTGGTTCACCTGGTTGAGCGTATCTAGGTGTTTGATTGGTAGCCGATTTAAAATGATCATTTCCCTGACCACCTCTACCTCCTGGAAGTAATATTTTTTTCTCACCGTCATCAGTTATTTCACACATGATTTCGCCAGTAGTGGTGTTTCTGGCAATAGTCCCCAAGGGAACCTCAATAATAACATCATCGCCATCAGCTCCATGTTTCAGCGCTTTCGAGCCATTTTCACCGTCTTTGGCATACATGTGTTTTCTGTATTTTAAATGCAAGAGTGTCCAAAGTTGTTTATTCCCTTTCAGAATGATATGGCCTCCTCTGCCTCCATCACCACCATCAGGTCCGCCTTTAGCCACATATTTCATTCTTGCCAAATGAGCAGAACCTCCTCCTCCTTTGCCCGAACGGCAACAAACCTTTACATAGTCAACAAAATTGGTATCTGCCATAAATATAATTTTAAATAAAGAGTGTAATTATTAGGTTGAAAAACATATTAAAAATTGTCATCAATAATATTACAAATATTTGTAAAAATATTATCTATCATACCAACACCGTCGATGTTTATCAACTTATTTTGTTTGGTATAATAATCTAATAAAGGAGCCGTTTGGTTTTTATAAATTTCTAATCTTTGTTTTATTATTGTTTCATTATCATCGGATCTGCCGGAATCTAAACCCCTTTTTACCAAACGTGTTATTATTTCAGCATCATTCACTTCAAGAGATATTACAATATTAATAGGAATCCCTTTTTTGTTGAGTTCTTCATCCAGTTTCTGAGCTTGAATAATTGTTCTGGGAAAACCATCGAAAATAAATCCTTTGGCGTTTTTCTGCTTTTCTAAAGTAGAAAGCAATACCTTAATTACTAGATCATCAGGAACCAGATTGCCTTTATCTATATAATTTTTTGCTTCAATACCCAGTGGGGTTTTATTATTTATTTCATATCGAAAAATATCGCCCGTAGAAAGGTGAAATAACTGATATTTTTCTGCAAGTTTTATAGAATGTGTTCCTTTACCAGATCCGGGAGGACCAAATATTACAATATTTATCATAGCAAAATCGTTTTATTTAAATCAATTGATAATTTTATAGATATCAGGTAAATTTCTGCCTAAGCCATCATAATCCAAGCCATAACCAACAATAAAATCATTAGGAATTTTCATACCACAATAATCTATCTTAAATTGGTTTTTAAAAGCATTTGGTTTATATAATAATGTAGCTACTTTAATGTCTTCTGGTTCAAGATTTTTTAGTTTTTTTATTATAGCACTTAAAGTAATTCCAGTATCAACAATATCTTCTAAGAGTATAATTTTGCGTCCTTTAATATCCTGATTCAATCCAATCAGTTCGTTTACTTTTTCTGTTGATAGTGTACCTTCGTAAGAAGAAACTTTTATAAATGAAATTTCACATTCAATGTTTAGATATTTGAACAAATCAGCTGCAAACATAAAAGACCCGTTCAAAATGGCAATAAACAAAGGTTGTTGCCCTGCATAATCTTTATCAATATTCGAAGCAACCATTTTTATAGCATTCTGAATTTTTTCAGAGCTTATATTAATACCAAATTCTTTATCTTTAATTTTAACTGTTTTCATTCTCTGAAAATTTTTATTGTTTTTGAAAAATACTATTAGCGAAGTTACAAATTTAAGCTTTTGAATTTTATTATTTTTATAACTAAAAACAAAAAACCACTGAATTCATTGAAATTCGGTGGTTTTCATTATCTCATTTTATTACCAGCGGAGAGAGAGGGATTCGAACCCCCGGACCTGTTACAGTCAATAGTTTTCAAGACTACCGCAATCGACCACTCTGCCATCTCTCCGCAGCAAAAGTACAACTTTTTTATAAACTACAAATAATTAATAGTTGATTTTTTAATAATTTTAGGAAAGATAGAGTTGGTGGGAGCTTGCAAAATTATTTTTTCAATTCTTTTCTTATGGTATTTAAAATTCCTGCAACATCGTAGCCGCATTCTGCTTGAAGTTCTGGTATAGACCCTTGCTCTACAAATCTATCAGGAATACCAAGTCGAATTATTTTGCTTGTATAATTATTATCTGCCATAAATTCCAGAATAGCGCTACCCAATCCGCCAATAATAGTTCCATCTTCCACTGTGATTATGGTGTTAACTTTTTTGAATATCTGATGCAAAAGTTCTTCATCAATTGGTTTTAAAAAGCGTATATCATAATGCGCTATATTAATACCTTCTTTTTCAAGAATGGTTGTTGCATCAATCACTTTATTTCCAATATGGCCAATGCTAATTAAGGCAATATCGTTTCCATTTTTTATAATTCTTCCTTTGCCTATTGGTAAAGAAGTAAATGGGGTTTTCCAATTGACCATTACCCCAATCCCCCTTGGATATCTAATAACAAATGGACTGTTTTTTTGAAGTTGCGCTGTGTACAACATATTTCGCAATTCTTCTTCATTCATAGGAGATGCAATAATAAGATTTGGAATACTACGCATATACGCTAAATCATAAGCTCCATGATGCGTTGCTCCATCTTCCCCAACAAGTCCACCTCTATCTAAGCAAAATATTACATGAAGATTTTGCAAAGCAACATCATGTATTACCTGATCGTAAGCTCTTTGCATAAAAGAAGAATATATGTTACAAAAGGGGATATAACCCATAACTGCTAATCCAGCAGAAAAAGTAACTGCATGTTGCTCGGCAATACCAACATCAAAGACTCTTTCTGGCATAACATCATTCATTAGATTGAGTGAACAACCCGTTGACATGGCCGGAGTTACACCTATTATTTTATCATTGTTCTTTGCAAGTTCTATAATCGTTTCACCAAACACAACTTGATATTTTGGTGGTTTATTTAAATCGGAAATAGTATCAATAATATCACCTGTGTTTTTATCAAAGATTCCAGGAGCATGGTATTTTGTCTGTTCTTTTTCAGCCTGAGGAATGCCTTTTCCTTTAACAGTAATGCAATGTAATAGTTTTGGTCCAGGAATATTTCTTAAATCTCCCAGTATTTTAACCAGTCTATTAACATCATGACCATCTACAGGTCCGAAATAACGAAAATTAAGTGATTCAAAATAATTACTATCTCTGAATAATGTGGTTTTTACTGCATTTTCAATTTTTTGAACCAATCTTCGTGCATAAGGACCAATTTTTTTTATTGTCCCTAATACGTTCCATACTTCATCTTTTATTTTATTATAAGTTTGTGATGTTGTTATATCAGTTAAATATTCTTTTAATGCACCTACATTTTCATCAATAGCAATTCCATTATCATTCAGAATAACCAAAATATTCGATTTTGCAACACCAGCATGGTTAAGTGCTTCAAATGCCATTCCAGCAGTCATTGAGCCGTCGCCAATAATGGCAATATGTTGTCTGTCTTCTTCATTCATTAGTTTAGAAGCAACTGCCATACCAAGAGCAGCAGATATAGAAGTAGATGAATGTCCGACACCAAAAGCGTCGTATTCGCTCTCACTCATTTTCGGAAATCCACTTAAACCCTTGTAAGAGCGGTTTGTAATAAACTCATCTCGTCTCCCTGTAAGTATTTTATGACCATATGCCTGATGTCCGACATCCCAAATAATTTTGTCGTAAGGGGTATTAAAAATAAAATGTAAAGCAACTGTCAATTCTACAACTCCTAAGCTAGCACCCAAATGACCAGGACGTGATGAAACAACATCAATAATGTATTGTCTCAATTCCTGACATAGAACTGGCAACTCATCTTCCGTAAGTTTTCGAAGATCGAAAGGATTGTTAATCTTTTGTAATAAAGGACCCGCTTTGGGATTCATTTTAATTTTTGAGTCGGTTTTTAAAAAGCAAAATTACAAAATAATAAGAACTTAACTTTTTTAAAAGGTATAAAAGTGAATTTACAGAATCCCTTCTTTTAATATATCGTGTAAGTGGACAACCCCAACATATTGTGTGTTTTTCACAACAAGTATCTGTGTTATGTTATAATTCCTCATTACCTGAAGAGCGTCAACAGCAAGCACATTTTCTTCAATTGTTTTTGGAGAAGCAGACATAATATCTTTTGCATGTAAGCCTTCGATAGGGATGTTTTTTTGGAGCATTCTTCTTAAATCCCCATCTGTAATAATACCGACAAGTTTTTCTCCTTCAAGAACAGCAGTTGCACCTAATCGTTTTGAAGAGATTTCCATTATAACCTTCTTGATGTTATCATTTACTGACACTTTTGGAGATTCGTTGTTTTTATATAAATCAGAAACTTTTAAATACAATTGTTTTCCTAGTGAACCACCAGGATGATATTTTGCAAAATCTTCAGTTGTAAATCCCCTGCATTCAAAAAGGCAAACAGCAAGTGCATCCCCCATTACAAGTTGGGCTGTAGTACTTGAAGTTGGTGCAAGGTTATTTGGACAAGCTTCTTTTTCTACAGTAGTATCAATAATATAATCAGCATGTAATGCAAGATAAGATTTTGTATTACCAACCAAGGCAATCAGTTTACTGCCTAGATTTTTTAAAAGCGGGGCTAAAACTTTTATTTCAGGTGTATTTCCACTTTTTGATAAACATATTATTATATCTTCTTTACGAATAATACCTAAATCTCCATGAATAGCATCAGCAGCATGCATAAATATAGCAGGAGTTCCTGTTGAATTTAATGTTGCAACTATTTTAGATGCAATAATTGCACTTTTACCAATTCCTGTAACAATTACTCTCCCTTTTGAGTTTAGAATCAAATCAACGGTTTTGATAAAATCATCGTTGATGTTTTTTGTAAGATTTTTAATTGAGTAGGATTCTTCTTCTATGGTTGTTATTGCAATACTTTTTATTTCTTCTTTGGTTTTCATTTACTCTCTTTTAAATTAGAATTCCAGATTATAAATGAATTACTTCTCCATATGCAGCAGCTACAGCTTCCATAATTGCTTCAGACATAGTTGGGTGTGGATGTACTGCTTTAATAATTTCATGAGCTGTGGTTTCTAATTTTCTTGCAACAACAACTTCGGCTATCATTTCTGTAACATTATATCCAATCATGTGTGCACCAAGCCATTCTCCATATTTTGCATCAAAAATCACTTTAATAAAACCTTCTTTAGCTCCGGCAGCACTTGCTTTTCCTGAAGCCGAAAAAGGAAACTTACCAATTTTAATTTCATATCCAGCATCTTTTGCTTGCTTTTCAGTCATGCCCACTGAAGCTATTTCAGGAGTACAATAAGTACATCCGGGAATATTTCCATAATCAAGCGGTTCTGGATTTTTACCTGCTATTTGTTCAACACAAATAATTCCTTCAGCAGAAGCTACATGGGCTAATGCAGGTCCTTTAACAATATCGCCAATAGCATAATACCCTTCTATATTGGTTTTGTAATAGTCATCAACTAAAACTTTACCTCTTTCTGTTTTTATATTGGTTTCTTCTAAGCCAATGTTTTCAATATTTGTGCTTACACCGACAGCAGATAAAACTATTTCAGCTTCAATGATTTCTTCTCCCTTTTTAGTTTTAACAGTTACCTTGCACAAATCACCGGAAGCATCAACAGTTTCTACTGTAGCATCAGTATATACTTTCATCCCTGATTTTTTAAAGGAACGTTCCAGTTGTTTTGATACTTCTTCATCTTCAACAGGTACAATATTGGGAAGCACTTCAACCAATGTTACTTTAGTACCAAGAGTATGATAAAAATAGGCAAATTCAGAACCAATAGCTCCAGAACCAACTACCACCATTGAAGTGGGTTGTTTTGGAAGAGTAAGTGCTTCACGATAACCTATTACTTTTTTCCCATCTTGTTTTATGTTGGAAAGCTCTCTTGAACGAGCACCAGTTGCTATAATAATATGATTTGCTGTGTAATCGGTTTTTACACCTGTATTGTCAATTACTTCAACCTGTTTTCCGGGTTTGACTTTAGCCGTCCCTGTAATTACATCAATTTTGTTCTTTTTAAAAAGAAATTGAATTCCTTTACTCATCCCATCAGCAACTGTTCGACTGCGATTAATGATTGCAGGAAAATCTGTTTCAACTTCGCTATTAACTTTAATGCCATAATCTCCGGCATGTTTAAGGTAATCAAAAACCTGAGCACTTTTCAATAATGCTTTTGTAGGAATACAGCCCCAGTTTAAGCAAATTCCACCTAGTTCTGCTCTTTCAACCACTGCAACTTTTAATCCAAGTTGCGATGCACGGATGGCAGCAACATAGCCACCAGGTCCACTTCCAATAACAATTATATCGTAATTCATCTTTATGTTTTTTTAATTTTTATTTGATTGTCAGATGTCTGCCAGTTGGCAGACAGGGAATGCCCTAATTAGTATTCATTTCATTGGTTATTTAATAGTTAAAGGACATTAAAGAAATTTTAAATTTTCGTTACAAACTTAGCTGTTTATAGTTAAAAAATGAAAAATAAATTTTATTTTTCGGAAAGCAAATTTATTACTTCACTAAGTAGTTTATCTTTATTCACTGGAACTACACCAATCTCTTCGCAAACAAGGCCTCCGGCAATGTTTGATATTTGAGCAATCATTTCGGGAGAATGTTTAAGTGCCAGACACAATGCAGCAACACTAATAACCGTATCTCCTGCTCCTGAAACATCGGAAATTTTTCTAATATGAGCGGGGAATAAATATGAACTTTTAGTTGTTTGGTTTTTTATGCTTATAAATACACCAGCTTCTGAAAGTGTTGTCAGAATATATTTAATATCTAAATCGTTATGTAAGTTTTTGCTGATTTCAGTTAATTCTTTTTGTTTTTGAGGTTTATGATCTAATTTTAAACCCTCTTTAAGCTCTTTCAGATTTGGTTTAAACAATGTTACTCCTTTGTAATGTAAGAAGTTTTTCTTTTTGGGATCAACAGCTATTGGAATATTATGTTTTTTAGCAAGGGCTACAATTTTAGCAATAAGTTGAGGTGTAATAACTCCTTTATCATAATCTTCAAAAATAATTACATCAATGGTTTTTGTTTTTATTTGGGTTTCTATGATTTTAAGCAACTGCTTTGTTTCTGTTTCGGATATGTTGTGTTCAATTTCTTCATCAATACGAATCATTTGCATATTGTTCCCAATAACTCTATATTTTGTAGTAGTAATTCTGTTATCACTTTGTATTATTGCCTCGGAAGAAATATTCTGTTTCTTTAATAGATCTACAAATTCTTTACCTTTTGAATCCTTTCCTATAATAGAACAAACAATAGGATTTGCACCAAGTGATTGAATGTTAAGAATAACATTGGCTGCTCCACCTAATCTGTTTTCTCTTTTATTAACCACAACTATTGGTACAGGAGCTTCAGGGGATATTCTGGAAACATTTCCCCATAGATAAGAGTCTATCATTACATCTCCAATAATTAAAACATTCAGTTTGTTGAATGCTTTAAAAGATTTAATTATTTCTTGTTTTGTCAAAATGATTGGGGTTTAATATTCAGATTCATATAAAACACAGTGATTGATATCGGAAAGCACTATGCTTTTTTCAAAGTTAAATTCAATTACTTTCTTGTCTCCTTTTTTTGCAGAACAACTGATAATAGATGAAGCTAATTCGATATTCCTATTATCATAAGCAATTAAGAATATTTTTCCTGTAAAATCATCCAAAAAAAAGAGTTTTAATGGAATTTCATTATTTTTAATGGTGTTTTGATTGTAATCTTCAATTTTTTCAATCGAAACGCCTTTGGATTCTATTTGTTTGTTTGTTTTTACGTAAATAAGTGTAAGCTTTTTATCAATTCCTTTGATAAAACCCGATGTCCCTTTATCTTCTTTAATCTCTGAAGCTATTTTTTCTTCTGTTAGACTATCCGTATATTTATAAGTTCTATTATTGTTATCATTAATATAGTACTTATTGTAATGTGTGTTATGTTTGTTAAAATAATTTACAGACTTTGTTACTATTGAGTAAATTGAAATAATAATAATAATAATTGCAATCAAAGTTATTACGCTACCTGTAATCCAGAGACCTGGTTTTTTATTGATCAGGCCCAATAATAGCATTATCAAACCTGGTAATGCAAGCAATATTGCGATAATTATAAAAAAGAAAAACATTTTATTAAGATTTTAGAATTGATGAATAAAAAACAAAATTAAATAAAATTATACAATATTTAATAAGTGTCAGGGAGTAACAATACTTACACCTTTGTCTAAATCGAAAATCATATTAATGCTTGTGTTTCCCTTTACCTCAATTTCGGTTTCGAGAACAGCATCAATATTATAATTGTTTAAAATAGTTTGTTCCTCCCATTTGCCTTGAAAAAGCACTTCATCTGTTACTTTTAGTTTATATTTCCCTTTTTTTATAGAGAAAGTAACACTATTGGCTTCGCTTTGCTTTTTTTCGGACGATGTGGCAAGTTTAACTTCATTTATATAAACATTTATTCTATTGATATAATCACAACTATCTACGATGCCAGTAAATGTAAACTTGATAGTTACAATGGGTTTGCCCTTGTTTACATTTAATCCTATTGTGTTAAAAGAAATAAAAACAAAAAGTATAATGTAAAAACATCTTATCTTCATATCAACAAAATTAAGAAAATATTGGTTTTGTTTTTATTTTTTATCCTATTTTGTAAAGTTTAGTTGCCAAGTATTCTTTAATTAATGTTAATATTCTTGATAATTTATCAAAGTAAATCTGGATAAAATATCAAGAATTTTTTTAAGATTTGTAAATTTTATGTAGGTTTGTTCTGATTTAAAAAGAATTCGTTCACCTTACTGTTTTAATTAAAATAGATACTAATTCAATGGAAAGAGTTACACTCTTTGTTGATGTCATTTTACCTCTTGCACTTCCTGGGACATTTACATACAGGGTTCCTTATGAGCTAAACGATTTTGTTAAGATAGGACAAAGGGTAATTGTGCAGTTTGGTAAACGAAGAAATTATACAGCGCTCATTTACAAAATTCATAAAGACGCTCCTGTTAAGTATGAAGCAAAGTATATATTGACTGTTTTGGATGAGGATGCAATTATCAATGAATTTCAATTGAAACATTGGGAATGGATTGTCTCTTATTATCTTTGTCATCTAGGCGAAGTGATGAACGCTTCACTACCTTCGGCTTTTAAACTGAGCAGTGAAACTACGATTCAGTTACATCCTGATTTCTCAAAAGATTATTCTGAACTTAATGAGAAAGAATACCTCATTGCGGAAGCATTGGAAATAAAAAACATATTAACAATCAGTGAAGTTTCAAAAATACTGGATCTAAAGAAAGTTTTTCCTGTTATCAAAGGTTTAATTGAAAAGAAAGTCATTCTTGTAGAAGAAGAAATTCAACAACGTTATAAACCCAGAACAGAAGCATATATTAAACTAAGAGAAGTCTATAGGAATGAAGAATCATTAAAGGAACTTTTTGATAAATTAGAAAAGAAGGCGCCAAAACAACTGGAAGTATTGATGAATTATATCAATTTAAGTAATCATTTTGCAAAAATACCAATACCACTTACCCGAAAAGTAATTCTTAATAAAGTTGATAAGGCAGCATCTGCGGTAAATCAGCTTATTAAAAAAAATGTATTTGAATTGTACTATAAAGAAGTTTCCAGATTGATTAAAGATAAGGAGTTATCACCAAATGGTCAGTTCGAATTTAACGAATTTCAGGAAAAAGCATTTCAGGATATAAAAACCCAGTTTGAACAAAAGGATGTTGTTTTGTTGCATGGCATCACTTCTAGTGGAAAAACAGAAATATATATAAAACTCATTCAGGAAACTTTGGCAAAGGGCAAACAGGTTCTTTATCTTTTACCGGAAATTGCGTTAACAACACAAATTATAAACCGACTTCGTAAATATTTTGGAAATAAGGTAGGTGTATATCATTCCCGATATAGTGATAACGAAAGGGTTGAAATCTGGAACTCATTATTAAAAGATTCTAAAAATCAATTTAATATTGTAATTGGTGCCCGATCGGCAATGTTTTTACCTTTTAGTAATCTTGGATTGGTTATTGTGGATGAAGAACACGATACTTCTTACAAACAAAACGAACCTGCGCCAAGATACAATGCCCGGGATGCTGGTATTTTTCTTGCCCACCTTCATGGTGCTAAAACATTACTTGGGTCGGCAACACCTTCCTATGAAAGTTATTATAATGCTACCTCTCAAAAATATGGCTTTGTTGAATTAATGCAACGCTTTGGCGGCTTTCAGTTACCGGAGATTTGTGTTGTTGATATGAAAGAAGAAACCCAAAAGGGATTGATAAAATCTCACTTTACTTCTGTATTGTTGCAACATATAGCTACAGCATTAAAAAACAACGAGCAGGTAATTTTATTTCAAAATCGTCGTGGATTTTCTTCCTGGCTAGAGTGTACAACCTGCAACTGGATTCCTATGTGCAAGCATTGTGATGTTTCCTTAACATACCACAAAAGTACCAGCCAGTTAACGTGCCATTATTGCGGATATGCTACCAAAGTACCAACTCAATGTCCGGTTTGTTCTTCAACAAATATTCTAACAAGGGGATTTGGTACTGAAAAGATCGAGGACGAACTTCCACTATTTTTCCCAAATGCACGTATAGCCAGAATGGATATCGATACAACCAAAAAGAAAAACGCCTATTATCAGATAATTAATAGTTTTGAGGAAAGAGAGATTGATATATTGGTTGGTACACAAATGGTTAGCAAGGGACTTGATTTTGAAAACGTAAGCATCGTTGGTGTTTTGAATGCAGATAATATGTTAAGTTTTCCTGATTTCAGGGCATTTGAGAGAAGTTTTCAATTGATGTCGCAAGTTGGTGGAAGGGCTGGGAGAAAAAACAAACAGGGGAAAGTGATTATTCAAACATTCAATCCCAATCATCCTGTTTTCAAATATGTAATAAGCAATGATTTTGTGAATTTTTATTACGATCAGTTGCAGGAACGTAATAAATTTAATTATCCACCCATATATCGCTTGGTTGAATTAACAATAAAACACAAGAACATCGACTTACTGAATAAAGCAGCAAAAGAAATTGCAGAATTGCTCAGAAAAAGTTTTGGAAAGAGGGTTCTTGGTCCTGAATACCCCATGGTTTCTAAAATAAGGAATGAGTATTTAAAGAACATTTTGATTAAACTCGAGAAAGATACTTCTTTGCAAAAGGCAAAGGAGATTTTAATTTCTAATCTTAGCATTTTTAAAACACATACTGAATATAAATCTTTGATAATTAGTATTGATGTTGACCCAATGTAGTGGTTTCTTTTAATAATTTAAAGTTTTTGGATCTGACTTCCTGTTTTTTGTTATTTATTCTGCTTTATTATTAATTGAAACTGTTTGTTTCCTTTCTATACTTGTATTTATAGTTATTGAACATTCTGGAATGATCATTGGACGGGGTCGTGGAGTCGCCGGACGTCGTCGCGGAATAAACGGACGAAGTCGCGGAATGTCGGTACGTCGTCGCGGAACCGTCGGATGTCATCGCAGAGTCGTTGGACGTTGTCGCAAAGTCATCGGATGTCTTCGCGGAGTATCGGAACTTCGTCTCGGACTGTCTGAACATCATCACGGAATAAATGGACGAGGTCGCGGAATGTTGGGTCGTCGTCGCGGAGTATTTGGATGTTGTCGCGGAGTATTTGTACTTTGACTCGAATTTGTTGGATGTCGTTGCAGAGACACGGGATGTCGTCGTAACGTTTTCGAACCAGATCTCGAAGTTGTTGGACAAGTTCTCTGGGTGAAAGAATTTGGACGAGAAGTTTTCGAACTTGTTCTCAGACTGCCTGAATGTTATCGCAGTGTATCGGGATGTTATAGCGTTGTATTCGGATTTAAACTTATAATTTTGTTATTGCTTCAAAAACTTTACGGTTTCATTTATATTATCATCACCAATTTTAAGTAAATATAAGCCTTTGGATAAATCACTTATTGAAAGCTTGGTTGAGAAGTCTTTTAGATTCCCTTTTTTTACCATTTTTCCTAATTGATCAAAAATCTGATATGAAACATTTTGAGGTAGTTGTTGTAATTCTATACTGATCTCATTAGAAGCTGGATTGGGATAGATTTTAAACTGTATTGCATTTTTTTGAACTTCTTTTATACCAATTGGAAGGTTTGTTTTAAAATAAGTTTTGCATATTACCCATTTGTTATAATCTAATATTACGGAAGAAGAAATATGGCTAACAATCGTATTTAACTGGAAACTGTATTCCTGATCTATTTGATTGTTCATTACAGTGATTAAAGTATCTCTTCCATTTACATCCCTGATTTTTATCCTGAGTGGCATTTCAAAAACAGCACGCCAGCCATTCAGGCTGTCTTGTGCCTGAAGGATTCGAAGTTTAAGAACCTTGCTTGTGGTATCCTGAATAAAGTTATAGTGATATATCGGATAGTATTCATCATATAACCATTGATCAAAAAAAGTTGATAAATCTTTACCACTGATATTTTCGCAAAGTTCTCTGAATTCTTCTGTTGAAGCATTTTTATACATAAATCCCGGTGTTCTTGCATATGTTTTCAGACAATCGAAAAAAACAGAATCACCCAAATCGCCTCTTAACATGTGCAAAACCCATGCTCCTTTTTTATAAACTATATCCTGGAAAATATTAAAAGTATCAAGATCGTTTTGCAGGTATAAAGTTCCACCCATATATGCTGGTGAGCTATTCATGTAAAAATGATAAGCATTTATTCCGCTTTTATGTTCTGTCCACAAAGCTTCTGAGTAAGTGGCAAAACCTTCGTTCATCCATGCATGATGCCAATTAGCACAGGTTATCATATCACCAAACCACATATGCGATAATTCGTGCAAAGAAATAATAAACCAATCCAAACTCATGTTATTAATAATAGTGTTGGTTTGATTTTCAATAGCTCCATAATATCCTAATTCAGACATCCCATATTTTTCTCCCCAAAAAGGATATTTACCATACATATCAGAAAAGAATTGCATAACATCAGGCAATTCTGCAACTCCTAAACGAGAAACAGAATCATTTTCGCGGAAAACATAATAATCAATCGGAAAAATCTCTCCTTCATGTCCTGTAAAAATTTGTTGAAAATGCGAATAATTTGATATTGCCATCATTACATAATAAGTAACGATAGGGTACCTGTGTCGCCAGGAATAGGTAACTTTATTATTAGCAACAACCATATTTTCAAGTAATCCATTAGAAACAGCTATCACATTATTTCCATTGATGATCGTATCTGGGACGGTGATGTCGATATAAACAGAATCGGCTTTGTCTTCTGGTCCATCCTTGCACGGATACCAATATTGGGCCAGATAGGGGGTGGAAAGTGTAGCTATTATCGGGTTCCCATTGTTATGTGTTTCGTATCTCAATCCTTTGTATCCACCTGCCATTTGAGGTACTCCCTGGTACCAGATACAAACTTCAGCAGATTGACCAATATTATAGGTGTGGTCTAGAATTATTTTAATACTGTCACCAATTATTGCAAATGAAAATGCATTTCCTGTTATGCTGTCAACATGAAGTGATCTATTGAGGTTTAATCCGATGGTTATTAAATTATTTACTTTAGATTCGAATTTGCAAAGCACATTTCCTTTAATATATTTTGCATTGCTGTCTATAGATACATCAGCTTTCAGGTGATAAAATTTAACATCAAAGGTTGTGTCTGGATTTGATTTTGTTCTATTTGTTTTCACAAAAGCTATAAAATTATTCCACTCAGATTTGTAAAAATTGTTTAGTATAGTTGATTTCTGACTGTAGAGGCTGAAATAATTTATAATAATAAAGGCAAAAACAAATAAGGGTCTTTTCATGTTTAATTATGGTTAGTTTGTTTAAAAATTAATATTGTTCCAAGCGATATTTCAATAACCACTTAGCTGGGATATTCAGAAAGATAGATGTCCATGCCAATTTCACCCATTATTTTCATTGATTCAGCATTTATAACGGCACCTCCCCCTGTTGCATCTTTTCTAATATTAAAACCAATATTAGCTACATATGAACTTTTAGGTAATTGAATCCCTTTAGTTTTCAGCCAAGTTTCAAGTGAATAAATTTGATCTGGCATATCCCAGATACCCTCGCACAACCATTCTATTTCTTCAAAATTCGCCCGATTATATGTTTTTATAGGCATCTTGTTTTGCTTTATAATTTCTGTTAAATATGACACTTCATTTTTCTATCCATTTTATAAAATTTCACCCATTTCTCTAACTCCAATCTAAAGGATAGACTCATCTCTTGTTTTTTGTAAATGTATTAGTTTTTTTCTAATCAGCAAAAATTGATGCAATTATAAATTGCAAGGTGTTTCGAGCCGAATTGCAAATTCGGCTCAGCTGGGTTTTTGTTTTTTATTTTGATTTACAAAATCTATCATGTTCCAAGCGGCATTGTAAATGCAGCTTAGCGTGGGGTTTTTATAATTTAAATTTAATTTTTATAACATACCTAGCACATACTGCTTTTCCATCTATTTTATAAGGTTCGACTATCGATAATAATTTGACAATCCTTAATGCTTCTTCATCACATCCATAACCTATACTGTTTTGAATATAAGTATTTGTTATTGTGCCATCTGGGTTAATTAAAAAGGATACATTCACTATTCCCTCAATTTTTTCCTTTTTAGCGATTTTAGGGTATTTGAGGTTTTTCTTAACAAATTTTTCACAATTATAGGTACCACCAAGGTATATTAATTTATTCTCCTTAATTATGTTTAATGCTTCTTTTTTCTGAACGGGTTCTATTTCTTTTGCAGTTATATAACAAGTAACACTTACTGTTCGTTCATTAACAATTAAAGGTACTTTATATTGAATAATTTTAATGGTATCTAGTGTTTTAACACTTGTTTTGTCACCATTCATCTGAGCTTGTGTTTTTTTAGAATTGATAACAATCAATGCTAAAATCATAGATCCAATGAATAGTTTTTTTTTAATCAAATTTGGGTTAGCGCCAAATAATAATAACACTAAGTTTACTATTGCCATTGTTGTATATAGTATAGCCAGCTGTATGGGTTTTATAAGTACTTTCATTTGTTTTCTATTTTGATAATAAAACCAAAGTATTAAAATCCTTAATTCCTTATGAAAAGATTTATTTATATTATTTTAAATTTCAAAGCTAAATTAACAAATCTTTTTTTTAAACAAATCAAACTATATAATAGGCAAGTTTTTATTTTTCAGTAAAATCATATACTTATTTTGTTTATTATTTTCTTTGTACTTCCTTAGGCTGGTATAATGAATTAGGCAAAGACCAATAATTATAAAGTGCCGAACGAGTAAAATTATATAATAATTTACAATTGGTATTGAGTAGGGGTAATCCATTTTCTAAATCCTTTACGCCCATCAAATATTTAACATTCAGCTTATCTGCAAAAAAGTTGCCTTTTCAAATGCTTTATTTATATCTAAAGTTTTAAATACTTGTAATTGCAAATTATGTCCATAACACAAACATACAATAATTGCATATTCATCATATGTTAAGTATTGCCTGCTATTTGATTGTGAATTTCTGGTTGTAAGTACCCCTTCATATATAGAAATATATTCAATTTCAGGTAAAGTTTTCCAACACCCTATTCGAAAATTATATAAATAAATGATATACCTGTATTTTCTGTTGTTAAAATCAAACTCCATTGCAATCATGAAAATTAATATTAAGATAGAAGATAAAACAACGATAATAGAAAAAATCAAATGATTAACTCTAAGAATATTAGCTATGAATAATAACAATACTGCCCCCAAATAGGCCCCAAAAGATTTTTTAATTTTTAAAATATCTGTATTACTATTCATTATAACAGGTTTACATTTTCTCTATCCACAATTTATATTCCCTCTCAGGTGTTATAAATTTTTGAATACACAAAGGTAAAAAAGCATATTTATTTTTTATTTGATTTGCAAAATCAAATATGTTTCAAGCAACATTGTAAATGCTGCTAGCTAGAGGATTAAGATTAAATAATTGTTTTAAAATATTCTCTGTTATAAATGCTTATTCTCTCATTTTAGAATATTTATTTACCCATTTTATTAATGAAATTAAATAGTTTACACTTTTTATAATCCCTTTTGTAATATATGGCGAAAGAAAAGCTAATAAACCAATAAATATTGATATTCGTGCATAGCTGTCTTCATTTATGCTGATACCATAAAAATAGAAGTAGCAGAATTTTGGCATATCAGGGTCAAAATCAATATGCCAACATGTTTGAAATTTTACAAAACATAAATATGATAAAACTGAAATAATTATGGAAATAACTAATAAGATTGAATTATACTTAATTTTTTTCGCTAAAAATATTTTAGTATTTTCTTCCATTATAGTATTTTATTTTTGATTTCATAATAATTAAAAGATTTAAATTAATCTTGATTAATTAATTCATAAATTTAATAAATATTCTTACAAATAAAAATATTACAAATTCAATATTATTGTTGTTAATATTTATTCAAAACTGGATTTTACTGCACAATTGAAAATATTTAATTTACTTGAAAGAAATTTTAGGAGTTAAGAGACTCTTTTTTTTTAGAGTAGAGTATCTTTCTCCATCTGGTCAAGAAACACAATAAAAAATACAAAAATAGCGAGTAATTTAGGATTAGCATGGTTTTTATTTTTTTTGTTTCCGGATATGCACAAATCATGCAAAGCAAGAAAAGAGATTTGCAACTTAAGCAAAGCTTTTGTTCAGTGAAGCTTTGTGCATTTACTCTTTCTCTTAGGGACTTGGTCTTTTAATCAATACCTTAATAAAACCATATACGATAAAGAATGCTTTTACACTTGACTTTGCCAAACAAGGGTATTATTTTCAAATTAATAGAATCTGAAATCAGTAAGTTTTATTTTTTATCTTCCGGCAATCCATATTTATCGATTACAAAGTCAATATCTTTGTCGCCCCTGCCGCTTAGATTTACCAATATGGAAGTTTTAGGAAATTCCTGCGCCAGTTTAAAAGCATAGGCCACTGCGTGTGCACTTTCGAGTGCAGGGATCACGCCTTCTAAACGGCTGATTTCGTAAAATGCATCAATGGCTTCCTGATCGTTGATGGTGCTGTAATTTACTTTTTTCAGGTCTTTGAGCATGCTGTGTTCTGGTCCAACTCCCGGATAATCCAACCCACTGGCTACCGAATAAACTGCTCCAGGTTCCCCTTTCTCATCCTGCAGCAAATAGCATTTAAAACCATGGATGATACCCGGTTTCCCAAGAGTGATGGTGGCAGCATGTTCGCCATATTTCAAGGAGGTACCACCCGGTTCTACCCCATACAATGCACATTCTGCATCATCCAGAAAAGCCGAGAAAATTCCCATGGCATTGCTTCCTCCACCCACACAAGCAACCACTTTGTCTGGCAATTCACCAGTCATTTCAAAGAACTGTTCTCTTGCTTCAATGCCCACTATGCGTTGGAAATCGCGCACCATCATAGGGAAAGGATGTGGCCCCACTACAGAGCCAATGCAATACATGGTGTTGAGCGGATCTTTTAAATAGGCTTCAAAAGCAGAATCGACCGCTTCTTTTAAGGTTTTCAGCCCATGTGAAACAGGAACCACGGTGGCACCTAAAATTTTCATCCGTATCACGTTGGGGTGTTCTTTGATGATGTCCACTTCACCCATATGTATCTCGCATTCCAGACCAAAGTAAGCAGCAGCAGTTGCCAATGCTACACCATGCTGTCCGGCACCGGTTTCGGCGATCAGTTTCTTTTTTCCCAGGTACTTGGCAAGCAAAGCTTCTCCCATACAATGGTTCAGTTTATGTGCACCGGTATGGTTGAGGTCTTCTCTTTTAAGGTAAATACGACCACCATATTTTTCGGACAAGCGGTTGCAAAAATAGACAGGGGTAGGCCTGCCCTGATAATGTTTTCTTATGCTGCGAAGTTCAGATATAAATTTATGCGATTTACTGATCGCATAATAGGCATCTGTAATTTTCTCCATTTCTGTTTCCAAAACCGGAGGAATAAATGCTCCGCCATATTCTTTAAAAAACCCATCTTTATTAGGGTATTCTTTAAAATAATTGTTAGCCATAATTTTTCTCCTTATTAATTGATTGTTTGTAAATTTCAAACCAAATTATATGCGATAAGTTGAATATTGATTTTTTCGAATAAAACTTCAGTAAATTTTCTACAAATTATACCAGTATTTAGTTTTTTTGCTAAGTAGAAATACTGATTTTAAAATTAAATTTGTAAGTTTGAAGGGGGTTTGGTGGTGGAAAAGTCAGAAGACCGAAGTCTGTAGTCGGAAATGACTAAAATGTTGACAGAATTTTATCATTTAAAATTTGATGTTTCCTGTTTTTTACTTGACAAGAGAATCCGTGATATTCTAAGATATCTTTGGCGATCAAAAACAACAAATAGCAAGCATATCTCAAACTCAGGTTAAAATTATAAATAAAACAGATTGATGGCATCTCAGTTTTTTAATAATGTTTTTGTTTATTAATGAAAAAACTTGTAGGTTTGTTTTACTATTTAAAAACAATTGACACATGAAATTTAGTTTCAAAAATTTAAAGTTACATACAAAGTTGTTAATATATATCATAACAACTTCTTCAATTATTTTTTCAGTTGTTATTTCAATAATAGCAATAAATTTTAATTCGTTAATTGTTACAGAAGCAGAAAAATCGGCTGATTCATATTCAAAACAATATGCCAATCAAATGCAAGCCAAACTTAATGAAAATTATGGCATTGTGAAAGGAATGTATTTATCGGTTCAGGCAAATAGTTTTGATACCATTGATCATCGTGCAGAATATACAAAAACGATCTTATTGGCACTTGAAAAACATCCAGATTTTAGTGGTTGTTTTGCGAGCTTAGAAATAGCTGCTTATGGTAAAAACTGGGATAAAACATATGGAAGGTTCAAATATTCTGCAACACGAATTGGAACAAAAATAGATTTAAAGTTCGATTCGATCAATGTGAATGGAGATATCCCCAACAGCGGTTATTATAAATGCAAGATCGAGAATAAAAATTATTTAAAAGATCCTTATTTTGATTCATATACCGGCAACGAACAAGATAAGATTTTAATGACTAGCCTTGGATGTGTTATACAAAAAGAAGGTAAATTTTCCGGTTTAGTGGAAGCTGATATACCTCTTGATTGGTTTCAACAAGTTGTATCAGATATTAAACCATATAAGAATAGTTATGCATTCATGCTGGCAAATAATGGAACATTTATCACCCATCCAAACGCAGAGTATCTAGGCAAATCTATTAGTGAAACAAATCCTGATTATGTTGATAAATTTGGTATTATAGAAAAGACTCAAAACGGAGAAGCTTTTTCTTTTACAACAAAAGATAGTTTAACTAATCAAACATGTTATGTAACAGTTACTCCTATTTTAGTAGGAGACATTACAACGCCCTGGTCATTGGCAATAGTTGTTCCTACAAATGTAATTAAACAAAATGCATATAATAACTTATGGTTATTATTATTGATCAGCTTTTTAGGCTTATGTTTATTATCAATCACTGTATGGATAATTGCCAGAAAAATTACCAAACCAATTATTAAAACAACCAAAATACTTACACAAATTGCAAAAGGAGAAATATTAGAATTAGAAAAACTTAGTATTGATTCTAATGACGAAATTGATCAAATGGGGATGTCGTTAAACACATTAATAGATGGTTTAAATAGCACTGCTAACTTTGCAAATGAGATAGGAAAAGGAAACTTAAAAATAAAATTTGAAGCACTCAGCGATAAAGATGCATTGGGCAATGCTTTAATAAATATGCAGCAAAGTCTTATTAAAGTAAAAGATGACGAAGATTTACGTAAGATAGAAGAAGAAAAACGAAATTGGGCAACCCATGGTTTGGCAATGTTTGGTGAAATTCTTCGCAAAAACAATGATGACATAAATGAACTAACTTATGATATTATTAAAAACCTTGTTTTGTATTTAAATGCAAATCAGGGAGGAATTTTTATTATTAATGATGATGCAAAACAAGAAGCCTTTCTTGAGCTTTCTGCTTGTTTTGCATACGATAGAAGAAAATTTCTTTTAAAGAAAGTTGAAATAGGTGAAGGATTGGTAGGTGCATGTTATTTAGAAAAGAAAACAATCTTCTTAACAAAAATACCTAATGATTATATTAGAATAACATCTGGTTTAGGAGATGATAATCCCAGATCTTTACTCATAATACCTTTATTATTGAATGATGAAATTTTTGGTGTAATTGAACTGGCTTCTTTTGAGGTATTCGAAAAACACCAAATTGAATTTGTTGAAAAAGTTGGTGAAAGTATCGCTTCTACTATTGCCAGTACAAAAATTAATGCCAGAACGCTTTTATTGTTGCATCAATCGCAAGAACAAGCAGAAGAAATGAAAGCCCAGGAAGAAGAAATGAGACAAAATCTCGAAGAACTTCATGCAACCCAGGAAGAAATGGCAAGAAAAGAAATGGATATGAAGAATTTTTACGAAGCTATTGATAAAACATACAATAAGGTTGAATTTGACATCAATGGTAATATTATTGAAGCTAATAAAAAATATCTTGACATAATGGGATATGGTATTGAAGAACTAAAGGGCAAAAATATACGTTCTTTTGTTTCTACTGATTTTCTTGAACAATTTGAATCAAGATGGGAAAGTATTATGAATGGAGAAACCGCCCAAACAGTCATTAAATCCCAAACCAAAGATGGAGATGAAATTACTTTGTTTATTTCTTATATTCCAATAAAAGACAAAGAGGGGCAACTTATGAAAATATTAAGTATCTCATACGACTTATCTGTTTTTAAAGATTTAAATTTATAACAATACTTACTTTTCTATTGATATATTAATATGATTTTTGTAAAAAATTTTGTATTCAATTCTTTTGAAGTTAACACTTATATCTTATCAGACGAAACCAAAGAATGCATAATAATTGATCCTGCTTGTTATGATGCAGCAGAGAAAAAAAAACTAACTGATTACATAGAGGATAACTCTTTGAAACCAGTAAGGCTTATTAATACACATTGTCATATAGACCATGTTTTAGGCAATGCCTTTGTTTCTGAAAAATATAAACTTTCTACTGAAATTCATAAAGAAGGTTTGCCTTTATTGGGAAATATGAAAGGATATGGTATGATGTTTGGCTTAATTGTTGAAAATATCCCCAAACCTGATAAATTTATTGAAGATAACCAAATAATTAATTTTGGTAAATCCTCTTTAAAAGCCATATATACTCCTGGCCATGCAGATGGAAGTCTTGCTTTTTATTCCGAAGAAGGTTTTGTAATTGTTGGAGATGTTTTGTTTTATGGTAGTATTGGGCGAACAGATCTTCCTTCGGGTAATCACGACCGGTTAATAAATAATATTAAAAATAGACTTTTTGTATTGCCCGATAATACAAAAGTATATTGTGGTCATGGACTTGAAACAACTATAGGTTTTGAAAAAGAAAACAATCCTTATTTTTAATTATTCATATTAATCAGCTTGCCTTGTAATGGAAAGTTGTTTAATTCAGACATTTATATATGATTAAATCGATGACAGGTTTTGGCAAGTCTTTTATAGAACTTGCAGGAATAAAAATAACAATTGAAATAAAATCTTTAAACTGTAAACAAACCGAACTAAATCTAAGGCTTTTCGGAAAATATAAAATTAAGGAATCAGAAATTCGCTCTGAACTAACAAAAAAACTGGAAAGAGGGAAGATAGATTTTACACTTACTGTTGAAAATTCAAATGTTGCTGCAAATTATTCCATTAATAAAGCGGTTGTACTTAAATATTACAAAGAGATTGAAGGTATTGCCAAAAAGATGAAACAACCAATGCCTAATGATGTTATTGCCACAATTTTGCGAATGCCAGATGCATTGAGTAGCGAAAATATCGATGTAGATGAAGAGGAATGGAATAATGTTTTTGCTGCAATCAATGAAGCAATTGAAAAATTAAATGAGTTCCGTTTACAAGAAGGAAGGATACTTGAAAAAGACATTAAAAGAAGAATTATTTTAATTGACAAATTTCTTGTATCAATTGATAAATTTGAAGAAAACAGAATAACGACAATAAAAAACCGAATAAATAAAAACTTATCGGAGATTGTTGATGTTGACAAAATAGATAGAAACCGTTTTGAACAAGAGGTTATTTATTATTTAGAAAAAATAGATATTACTGAAGAAAAAGTAAGGTTAAAAAAACATTGTGACTTCTTTTGCGAAACGCTTGCTGATAAAGAATCAAACGGGAAAAAGTTGGGCTTTATTACTCAGGAAATTGGAAGAGAAATCAACACCATCGGGTCAAAAGCCAATGATGTTTCAATACAGAAAATTGTTGTACAAATGAAAGATGAACTTGAAAAAGTAAAAGAACAACTTCTTAATATTTTATAAAAGTTTAACAACCTACCATCCTCTTTTCTAAACACATACAATTTACATTAATGTATTTTAATGTTTAGTTTATTAGCTAAAGAGATTATTTTTTACTTTTGCAAAGAAAAAGTATAAGATTAGTTATAGCAGGAAAAATCTTTAAGGCATCGATGAGTAAAGAAGTATTTATAACAAAACTTTCTAAATTTCTACCAAATAAAGCAATTCCCAATGAGTTGATGGAGAAATATCTTGGTATGATTGACAATAAGCCATCTTTAGCAAGAAGAATTGTGCTTAAAAATAATGGAATTAAAAATCGCCATTATGCATTAGACGAAAATGGAATGACCACACATTCTAATGCAGATCTTACTGCTAATGCAATTAATAATTTAACAGATGAGAATTTTAAAATAAACGACATTGAATTACTTGCTTGTGGAACAACATCCCCCGATCAACTTTTACCTTCTCATTCTGTTATGGTTCATGGAGCTATTAAAGGAAAAAACTTAGAATTGGCTTCATTTTCCGGTGCCTGTTGTTCTGGAATACAGGCTCTTAAGTTTGGATACCTATCTGTGTTATCTGGAAACACAAATAATGCTGTTTGTACTGGATCTGAAAGAATTTCACGTTGGTTATTGGCTAAAAACTTCGAAAAAGAAACAGAAAATTTACATCTACTACACGAAAACCCTTATCTTGCCTTTGAAAAAGAATTTATTCGCTGGATGCTTTCTGATGGTGCTGGCGCAGCATTATTGCAAAACACTCCTTCTGGCAATATTTCATTAAAGATCGATTGGCTTGAAATTTCATCTTTCGCAAATGAACTTGAAACATGCATGTATGCTGGAGCCGAAAAACAAAAGGATTCCTCCTTGCTTGGCTGGAGCGAATTCGAATCTCAACAACTGTTAAATAAATCAATTTTTTCTTTAAAACAGGATGTAAAACTTCTTGGTGACAATATTGTCAAATATGGTTGTCGTTTTCTGAAAGAGATTTTATATAAAAGAAATCTGGATATTAATGAAATTAATTATTTCCTCCCACATCTATCCTCCGATTTTTTTAGAAAAAAAATATTCGATGCTTTATCTGAAGCCAATATTCCAATACCTAATGAAAAATGGTTCACAAATCTAACTGTGGTTGGTAATGTAGGTGCGGCTTCTCCTTATCTTATGTTAGAAGAATTGTTTTATTCAGGAAAATTAAAGAAAGGTGATAAACTTTTAATGATGATTCCTGAAAGTGCCCGCTTTTCTTATGCTTATTCTTTATTAACCGTTTGTTAATTATGAAGATCAAAGACGTTCCACAGGATGATGATGGCTTTTTAGAAGAAGGCAAAGTAAGAGACATGTGTTATGCGGTGGATGAGGATGGAAATTACAAACAAGTTTTAAGCATTGGATGGAATCCCAAAAACGAAGCAATGAAATTAGCTTTACAGCTTGTGAACGAGCAGGTTGAAAAAACAAAACAGCAGGTAATAGAAGGAAAACTCAGTCCTATTGCTTATTATATGGAGAAATGCATTATGGATGTGAAACTTGTATCGCAATATACAGGGATTCCTAAAAGAAAAATAAGAAAACACTTAAACCCTGATGTTTTTATTAAATTAAACCCTGCTGAAATAGAAATATATGCGAAGGTTTTTAATATTTCAAATACTGATTTGATGGATATTGAAAAAATAAAAAACCTATAAGCCCTTTCTGATTAAATAAAAAATTAACAATTATAATTAATGAAGATTGATTTCAAGCATAAACAGTCCGCACATTGTGAAAATGGTGTAACTTCAAATTTACTTCATTTTTATAATATTCCTCTCAGTGAACCCATGGTTTTTGGTATTGGAGCAGGATTGTTCTTTTCATATATTCCGTTTATAAAATTAAATTTTATTCCTGTTACTTCTTTCAGACCATTACCTGGATTTATTTTTAAAAGAGTTACCCGCAGACTTGGTATTAAAACCAAACGATTTAAATATAGCAATCCAGAACAGGCAATGAAAGAAATGGATGCTCTTTTAGAAAAAGGAACTCCTGTTGGTATGCTGGTTGGTGTTTTTTATTTATCGTATTTTCCAAAAGAATTTCGTTTTCATTTTAATGCACACAATTTAGTAGTATTTGGAAAAGAAGATAATACTTATTCTATCAGCGATCCAGTAATGGAAAATGTTGAAACGCTGACATACGAAGAATTGACTAAGGTTAGATTTGCAAAAGGAACGTATCCTCCAAAAGGAAGAATGTATTATATTTCGGAAGTTCCTCAAAAAATAGATTTAAAAGAAGCTATTGTAAAAGGAATTAAACATGCATGTAAAGACATGTTGACAATCCCTATTCCTTTGTTTGGTATTAAAGGAATAAGATATATTGCAAAAAGACTTAAAAATTGGCCAAATAAATATGGAGATAAAAAAGCTTCTTTATATCTAGGTCAGGTAATAAGAATGCTTGAAGAAATAGGAACTGGTGGTGCAGGATTTCGTTTTATTTATGCTGCTTTTTTGCAAGAATCTGCTGACGTTTTAGAACAACCATGGCTTTTGGATGTTTCTAAAGAAATGACTGCTGTTGGTGATAAATGGAGAGAATTCGCCTATCTGGCAGCTAGAACTTTTAAAAAAAGAGGTACTGAAATTTCTACTTATTCTCAACTATCAGATTTATTATTTAAAATTGCAGATCAGGAAGAAGCAATTTTTAGAAAATTAAAAATAATTAGCCTTTGATCGAAAACAACATCATTTATATCAATAGACTTACTAAGATATACAGAGGTAATGACAAACCTGCTGTTGATGATGTCTCTCTTAATATTAAAGAAGGGGAGGTATTTGGATTATTAGGTCCAAATGGTGCAGGTAAATCTACACTAATCAATATTTTATGTGGATTACTATCACCTACAAGCGGTCAGGTGCTTATTCACAAATATATTTTAGGAAAAAACAATTATAAAATAAAGGAATTAATAGGTGTTGTTCCACAAGATATAGCTTTATATCCTAGTTTAACTGCTGCAGAAAATCTTTTAATTTTAGGGAAAATATACGGTCTCAAAAATAGTCAACTAAAAGACAGAATTCATGAGTTACTTGCTATGTTCGGTTTAGAACATAATAAGAACAGAAGAATATCCTATTTTTCAGGAGGGATGAAAAGAAGAATGAACCTGATTGCAGGAATCATTCATAATCCCAAGATATTATTTTTGGATGAACCCACAGTTGGTATTGATGTCCAATCTAAAAAAGTTATTCTTGATAATCTCTTTGAAATAAATAAGACTGGAACAACCATTATTTATACTTCTCACTTGATGGAAGAAGTTCAAAAGATTTGCACCCGAATAGCCTTTATTGATGAAGGCAAAATTATTTCAGAAGGAGACCCCACAGAACTTATAAAGAGCGACCCATCCTTCAAAAATTTGGAAGATGTTTATTTGCAATTAACAGGAAAAAAACTTAGAGACTAAATGCAAAAACTATTTGCACTGATATATAAAGACTTTTTAATGCTTATCAGAGATAGAGCTGGTATTGCATTGCTTTTTTTAATGCCATTGGTGCTTGTTTTTATAATGACTTCCATACAGGATAATACCTTTAAATCGATTAATGAAACCCGTATATCATTAATAATTCTTGATAATGATAACGATTCTCTTGGTTTAACAATTGAAAGAGAACTTGAAAAATCAAATCTTTTTAAAGTTTCAAAGCAAATAGATAATATTAAACCAACAGAAGCTATTTTAAAAGAAGCGGTCGCCTCAGGTAAATTTCAAATTGGCATTATTATTCCTGCAGATGTAACTAAAAAACTCAAAAAAAACAGCAAAAGAAACATATCTAGAGCATTTTCTGGTCTTCCCGCAGATACAACAGGAAGAATTGATACTTCTCAAATATCTGTTTACATTGACCCAATTACCAAAAATTCCTTTAAAACTACTATTTTTAGCACCCTCAGGGAGTTTACTTCAAAAATTGAAAATGATTTAATTATTTCTGAGATCACCAAGGAAATTAATCAAAGACTTCCGTTTAATAAAGTTAGTTTAAGCTCCAAAAGTAGTATCACTTTTAAAGAAGAGTATGCCTTAAAAGAAAACAGCAGTATTATACCTAACTCTGTTCAACACAATGTACCTGCATGGACCATGTTTGCAATGTTTTTTATTGTTATTTCTCTGGCAGGAAATATGATAAAAGAACGAGAAGAAGGTAGTGTTAATCGTTTGCTTACCATGCCTTGTTCTTATAGTACTTTTATTACAAGTAAAATTTTAGTTTACATTGTTGTTTGTTTATTACAATTACTATTAATGTTGCTGATGGGTGTGTATTTTTTTCCTACACTTGGGTTACCATCGTTAAAAATAGGTGTAAACTTTTTTGCAATTTTCACAATTGCCCTATCTTCTTCATTGGCCGCTATTGGATATGGCGTTCTTATAGGAACAATTTCAACAACACATCAACAAGCAGCAACCTTTGGTTCTATTTCGGTAATGATTCTTGCTGCAATAGGAGGGGTTTGGGTTCCTGTTTTTGCAATGCCTCCATTTATGCGTACTATTAGTGTTGTCTCTCCACTTAATTGGGGACTAAATGGGTTTTATGAAGTATTTATCAGAGAGGGTGGAACTATTAATGTTTTATTTGATTCTTTTAAATTGGTGTTGTTTTTTGGATTTTGCTTATTAGTTGCCTCTTTCTATAAAAGATTAGTAAAGAAATAAGAATTTATTATTAATTGCTAATTCCTAATTTACTGCATAGGATATTATTGAATAAAACCTTTTCTTATTTTGCCAGATAAATACAGAAAAACTAATTTCCTTTCGAAAAAATTAATAACCAATCTTAGTCTCAGGATATAGCAAATAAAATTAATGGCTTTCGTTAATTTCAAAGGTATTATTTTATATAAAGTCTTTTTAATAATTACACAAATACTTATTA
>DYDE01000179.1 GCA_020718065.1 Marinifilum sp.
ATAGTTTCACCCATATTCAAAGCAGGTTCCGATCTGGCAAACAAGGTGAAGTAAACAAACAGCATCAGCCCTGCCAGGAGACCAGATCCCTGCCAGGTTTTTAAAACCTGGCAGGGATAATAAATAAAACCTGAAGAGTCTGAATAACAACAAAAAAAAGATACTGCTCTTTGGGAACGAAAATAGAGCAGTATCTTTTAAAAACAAAAACAATTTATTTATAATGCAAATTTAAAAAAAATACCAATAACAAACACAAAAAAAAAAAGCGCCGCTTTCATGGAAGGGGAAGCGGGCTTTTTTAAGTTAAAAGTTTAAAGGTAAAAGGTAAAAGGTATGGGGTAGGAGGTAAATTGGGACGGAAAACAATGAAAAGATAAAAGAAAAAATAAAATAGTGGGAAGGAGAGGGATAAAATGTAATTTTAGAGGGTTGAAATTGATTGGGAAAAAATTTGGTAGTGTAGTTTATATTATAAAAAGGTTGGTGGATAAATGAGTTAGATACAAGCATAAAAGGAGATTTATTACCTGAAAACTAAGAACGTACAATTTGATTGACACATAATTAATAGCAAAGAAGAGATGATAAAAAAAACAACTTTATTGATTCTAGTGTTATTGACACTAAACAATTTATATCTATTTTCACAAGATAGAGTGAGTAAGCCAATTCCGATAATTGGAACTCAAATTAAAGGACAATTGACAAAATCAATAGGTTGGTTGTTGAATCCTGAAAGTCAATGGGTATCACGACCTAACAAAATACCTTCATTTATAGAAAATCAATACAAAACATTAATAGATTACGAATATAATGGTCTTGGGTTTGATAATTTTATTTCATATCAAATGAGAGATATAAAAATACAAGACAGCATATATTCAATACTTATTAAAAAATATAAAGATGGCTACTATAAATATTCTGCTATTGAAGAAGGTTGGTCAAATTATAATAGTGTGATGTTTTATGTATTTAATAAGACTGAATTACGCAAGTTCGATGACATTGTAAATGACTCAATAAATTTGATTAAAATAAAAGTTTTGTATTCAAATAGTATAACCATGATTAAAAACGAAACATATATTTCTGATATTCAAAAAGAAATTGTAAAACAAATTGAAGAGAAAAATAGCGATAATGATGTGGAAGAATATCTTGTTTTCCATATTGCACCATACAAGTTAAAGAATATTGTACAATTTCAAATTTATTCAAGCTATAGTAAGTATAATATCATCAGTGGAATCATCAAAGAACACAAGGTTAAAGAAGAAAAAGAAAATGAGAATTATTCTTGGAAGGAAAAGCAAATATATTTATCAAATGATTTATTTAAATACTGCTACTACGAGGTTGACTATTTAACATTTAATAACTTTATAAAAATTACAAAATAGAAAGCATCCCAGTTGAGATAAGTCGTCTGTCATCCCTATTATACCACAGACTTTGCCTACATATTTAATAAAAAATAATAACAAAATAAAAATATAGCAAGTAAAACAAACAGCGGAAGCCGAAAAGCTGAAAAAAGAGTAGGCGAAATAAAAACAACAAGTTATGAAAAATTTATTAACCATTATTTTGGTTTTATTTCTGACAATTTCATTTTCAGAATATTCATTTGGTCAAAGTAAAAGTAAAAACAAAAGCAAGACTACTTCCACTAAAAGTAAGAATAGCACTACCAAAACTCAAACAGTGAAGGGTTATACAAAAAAGAATGGAACAAAAGTGAATTCATACAAAAGGAGTCCGAAGAAAAAAACCAGTTTTATTCAACAGTATAATAATTCAGGAAATTTTGTTTTTATTACACGAAAAGAATTTGGTTTATCTGATATTAAAGAGTTTGAATGGAAGAACAGTTTATAGCTATTGCTATTAAAAATTTTTATGATAAATCATATTGTTTAATTAAATACCCATAATTATGAAAAAAATAGCATTACTTTTTCTATTTGCATTTGGAAGTTATTTATTTATTTCCTGTTCTGAAGAAGGTAGTGGAAATAATTGTCCTACTACTTCGGCATGCGGTTGTTCTTCTTATACCAAAAGTGAATGCGAATCTCATACAGATTGTTGTAAATGGACAACTGGGCAGGGATGTGGTTGTAAATAATAAAATGGTAATTTTATAAGATTAAAAATATTTAGATAAAAGAGTAGTAATAAGAAAACAAAATAATATTTGGTAACACAACATATTTGGTATGCTAAATTTACTTTTTATAGTAAAAGGGTTGTGGTGTAAATATCTTGGTGACAACCGGCTCTCTGAACTTGTAAACTACTTCTCAATTTTATAATTGATAAATCCAAGCTGAATAATATAAATTAACGCATGACAGATAAACAAAGTGAACATAAGATTACAATCCTAGATTTGATAATTTTGTTTTTATCTGTATATGTTTTATTGGTTCTACTACTTGATATCTTTGTGAGGTTCTCACCTGAGGTTTCTAGGTTATTAGAAATAATTGATGATGCTATTTGTTTTGTATTCTTATTCGATTTTGCATATAGATTTTTTAAAGCTCCATCTAAACTTAAATTCTTAAAATGGGGTTGGATTGATTTAATTTCAAGCATTCCAACTTTTGGTTATTTGAGATATGGACGAATGATTAGATTATTTCGAATATTAAGAATATTAAGAGCATTCCGATCTGTACGACATATTGTTAATCATGTTTATAAAAGTAGGATAGAAGGAGCATTTGCGACTGTGGCAATAGTTGCAATAATTATGATAATATTTTCATCAATATCAATTTTGCAAGTTGAGACTGCCGATAATTGTAACATTAAAACAGCAGAGGACGCTATCTGGTGGGCATTTGTAACAGTAACAACTGTTGGTTATGGTGATAAATATCCAATAACCACCGAAGGTCGGATAATTGCAGCATTTTTGATGGTTGTAGGAGTTGGATTATTTGGAACATTTACAGGTTTTGTAACTTCTTGGTTTATGAAAGAGAATAAAAAAGAATAAAAAAGAATAAAAACAGGCTTCTACGAACAACACCCAGTTGTCCGTAGAATGTAGTTCATTATTTATTGAAAACATTGCGACAAAGAAGTTTGGCGAAGCATTTGCTTCGTCATAATATTTTTTGTAGCATTTGCTACTAATGAAATATTAAAAAAAATTGAAAAATGACCCCTCGTTCTACAGACTTTGTAATTCCAACCCCCGTTCGACTTAGGCTGTGCCCCGTTCGGCTTAGGCTGTGCCTAAGCTGAATATATTAAAACAGGCTTTGCCTGAAAACAGTAAAACATTTCAAATAAAACATTAAATTTATTGAAAACATAGCATGACAAGCGGATATAAAATCGCAGATAAAGAAGGATTGTATTTTTTGACCTTTCAAATTGTAGGGTGGGTTGATGTTTTTACACGTAAAATATACAGAGATATTGTTATCGAAAGTTTTGAGTATTGTCAAAAACATAAAGGACTAGAATTGTTTGCTTATGTTATTATGTCGAATCATATTCATTTATTGGCACGTTCTAATACTGGAGATTTGAGTGGCACTATTCGCGATTTTAAAAGTAACACAAGTAAAAAGTTTATGGCAATAATAGAAGATGGAATAGAAAGTAGAAGTGATTGGATGAAAATAGTTTTTGAATATCATGGAAAATTTAAAAACAAACAAACACATCAAATATGGACACACGAAAATCATGCAGAACTAATTTATAGCCAAAAATTTATTGAACAAAAGCTAAACTACATTCATAATAATCCAGTAAGATCAGGCATTGTTACAAAACAGGAAGATTATTTATATTCAAGTGCACGAAATTATGCAGATATTGAAAGTGTTATAGATGTCATAAAATTAGATTATATATGGAAAACAGTATAAACCATAGGTGTAACCTAAAAGCATATATTCGACTTAGGCACAGCCTAAGCCGAACTGAGAAATTTGCAATTCCACCATAATTAACTATGCCATGAACAATAAAATAACATAACAAATTATTAACCATAAAATTAAAAACAAAAAAGATGAGTGAATTAACATTTGACCAGGTAATTTTTAAAGCCTCCCACAACTCCTACGATAGAGATGAGACGATAGGGGCGCAACTGACGTTTAACCCCAGCCATCCTTCCACCTGCGGATGCATGAGCATAGAGCTGGATATTTGGCGCCATACCTCCGATTACGTTCCTTATGTGAGTATTGATAAGGGATTTTTTACGGTAGCCCATGCTACACCGGGCAACACCAGCTTGTCTTCTTATTTCGACCAGGTGCTCGATTGGCACAGCAAAAATCCTGGTCATGAGGCGGTGGTGATTGCCCTGGATATAAAAAGCTCGAATGGTGGTTACGACAATTTCCACGACGAAATAGATACTTACCTCAAATGCTATTTTGGCGAAGGCCTGATATTTAAACCCGGGCTGCTGATGAAAGACAACACGAAATCGCTTTGCGAAAATGTGATAAAAACCGGTTGGCCCCTGCTTTCTTCTTCTGTGCTGAAGGGCAAGTTTATCTTTTGTTTGAGTGGCAACGACGATTGGAAGAAAACTTATGCCGCTACCAATTTAAGCATTCGCTATTGTTTCAGCGACACGGCCATGTCCGACTCCGACCCCAAGGTGGTGCCGCCCACCAGCGGAAATATCGTGTTCTTTAATTTTCATATTTATGATAAAAACAGGGCTGTGTGGATGAACACCATCCCGCCTTTTGCGAAAAAAAAGCTGATAACTAGAACTTATGTATCGGACTCGGAAACCAACTGGACCAATTGCATAAAAGCAAATGTAAGTGCCATTGCCACCGATAAGTTGAGTAACTACGATTGGTGCAAATTCAGCAATTCTGCCAAATATATCGAAAAAACGCAATACTACGACAAACGCTACCTTAAAAACAAGGCAAACAATGAGTATCGTACCGATGAAGCCACAAAGATGCAGCCGAACTACGAATCGCCTGATTGCACTTTTATTTTTGAAGCCTATCCGGCCGATGGAGAAAATGTCTATGCCTTACGAAATGCAAAAAACAACGAATACCTCGATTGTAGCATAACGAGCATGTCGAAAACCGTGAATGATGATTGCCAAAAGTGGAGACTGATCGTATCGGATGCCAGCAAGTCGGAGTACTATGTTCAAAATCTGAAAAACGACGAATACCTGACCAAAAAGGCCTCGCAGTTGGAAGATACCCCGGGAAGTGATGAAGTATATATTATTAATAGGGTGGAATAGCTTTTTTGCTGCTCGGCTACCGCACAGACTACCGCACGAGTCCTCTTGTGTGGTTAGTAACTAAAAGATTACCACACGATACAATCTTGCAGCAGCGGGGATAATTAAAACTAAAAGATTACCAGACGAAGCAATCGTTCGGCAGCGTTAAAATAATTTTATCAACTATTTATTTTATTTTTGCACTACATAATTTAAAGTATCATGAATATTATACAAAAATATAATTTGAGTATTCTTCCATTCTTCCTTACAGTTTTAACTATTCTTTTGTGTTCCTGTGATGCTACACATTTGAAAGACTACTATGTAACCAATAAGTTAGATTCAACAGTAATGTTTAAATATTCAGTAATGGGAAAAATTGATTCGGTCAACATACAAATTAACGAAGAACGATTGATATACTCCTATTCCTATATACGCGGAATTGCTGGAGTTGATGATGATAGAGAAAATGACCCAATAAACAACTTTTTAGTTTATTTCGACACAGTTGTAAAAGGAATAAAAGAAAATGCCTGGAATTATGAAAAAATTGAAAAATATCATGCAAATTACAGATTGGTAATAGACACAAGTTTAATTAAATAAAAGAAGAACTAAGCATAACAACCCTTTGCTGCCTCACTACCACACGAGTCCACTCGTGTGGAAAGTTAAACTAAAGAATTGTTACACGATGCAATCGTACGGCAGCAGGAATTTAATAAAATATTATCTTTATCCCTCGCTCGGCGGAATTGCAAATTCCGCCGTATATAACAATGCAATTTGCAATTGCATATAATTGTGGGTAAGCTGGCTGGTATAAATAAAAAGGGTAAGCAGGTTATAATAAAAAAATAAAGAGCGGAAGCCTAAAAACTGGGAGAGAGTTGTCGAAATTTAAAAAATAAAATATGGGATATTATATTGATTTAGAAAAAATAACAATTGATGATTACAGGGTAAAATTGGTGTCAGCATATCTGCCACCGAGCAGGATGATTCTTAAAGACAGATTGGATGAGCGATTTGGATATTTTAAGAGCATGGGCATTAAAAATGTTAATGAATTGATAAAATTGCTCGAAAAAAAGGACAGCTTTGCAGAACTGTCTAAGCATGCTTGTTTATCGGGCGATTATCTTACCATTTTGTTGAGAGAACTAAATAGTACCCTGCCAAAACCAAATAAGATTTCTGATTTTACCGGAATTTCAAAAGAAATTGTTGATAAGTTAGCGAAGATCGGTATTAAAAATACAAGGAATATGTATGATAAGGTCATTACTAAAGCTGACAGAAAGAAACTTGCTGATTCGACAGGTATAGGTGATAAAGAGATACTTGAATTAACCAAACTAACAGATTTGTCGAGAATAAAATGGGTTGGAGTAACTTTTACCCGAATGTTGTACGATTTAGGTGTAGATACGGTAGAGAAATCATCCAAATCAGACCCTGAAGATCTGCATGCGAGAATAAACCAATTGAATAAAGAGAAAAGTATTTACAAAGGACATATAGGGTTAAATGACATTAAAATATTTGTAAATGCAGCAAAAGAGATACCTTTGGAGATAGAA
>DYDE01000180.1 GCA_020718065.1 Marinifilum sp.
TATTTGATTTACTTTTATTATGAGAGTTCTGACTAAACAAAAGCCAGAACTTTCTATTTTATATGAATTTAATATAAGTATATTGTTTGACATTAAATGAGAGAGAATTAGTTATTAACTAAATTCTTTTGAAATATTTTAATTGCTGAAAAGAGGCTGTCCTAAAAGAAAGCCTCTTTTCTTTTATAGATATATTAGATTAAAACGATTTTTAAAATAATACAGTAAGAAAATATTCAAACGCTTAATCTCAACTTTGATATTGATAGTAGTTGATTAATAAGCTGTATGGCAAGTATTTTTTTTATTTTGTAATTTTAAATCAATATTTAATAGAATACATCTGCTAAATAAAAATGGATTAAAATTTGTTTATAAAGAAAATAATACTACATTTGAATTACAATAATAATTAAAATTGTTTAACTAAATGAAAAAAATTATGAAAAAAACCTTATCTTTTTTTGCAATGTTGATTTTAGTATCAATATTTGCAGTAAATTTATTTGCCCAACCTCAGTATTATAATAATACTACAGGTATTAATAACTCTATTCCATTGAATACGGCTGGTGGGCAAATGATTCAAACTCTTATAGCACCAGGAGAATTTTCTAATCCTAGTCCGGCTACAGCTGGTAATATTACCAGTCTTTTTATAAGAATAGGTGAAGCATTAGGACCTGCTACTTACACAGATTTTAAAATTTTAATGGGACAAACAACAGATGTTGTATTAACAGGAGGTGCTTTTTATCCGGGAACAATGACCCAGGTGTTTTCAAGAGCAAGTGTAACATATACTGCTGCTGGAGCAAGCTGGTTAGAAATTCCTTTAGATGTTCCTTTTGCCTATAATCCTGCTCAAAGTCTTGTAATACAAATTGAACAACGTGGAGCAACTGGGACTATTACAGGTTATAGTTTATCTCAATCTTCAATTCCTAGTAGAAGAATATACAGTGCTGGTGGATATCCATGGGTTTATGGCGGTATTCAGGATAGAGTTACTAATTGCGGTCTTACTATTGCTCCTCCTGTAACTGCTCCAGAATTGATTTATTACAAATTTGAAGATAATCCTTCAACTACAACTATTAAAAATTGTGCTTCAGCCCCAGTTGGAACAAATCCTGCTACACTTGCTAGTTTAACTTTAGGAACTGGTGGACAATTTGATACATGTGTTGTTGCTACTGGTGTTGCTTCAGGTGGAGTTACAACTGGTTGGAACTGCGATTTAGCTGCAAGTAGTTGGACTATTAGCATGTGGCTTACAATACCATCTAGTGCTTCAGGGTCTGCATATTATTTATTTGGAGATCCAGGTGCTGGATCTTTCAGATGTTTTCATAATGGAGTTGCTGGTCAAGACAATCTGGTTTTAAGAGGTACTGGAATTACAGATGTTACTGTTACAGGAATAGGACCTGCTCCTACTGTGGTAACATTTGTGTATGATGCTACGATACCAGATATTAAAGCTTATAAAAATGGAGTATTAGCAGTTACTGTATCGCAGACTGCCTTAAATTTAACAGTTGGATCTGGGTTTAAGGTTGGGGGTTATTCTACTTCTGCTAATTTTATTGGTCAAATGGATGAATTTAGGTTATATAACAGAGCTCTTGATGCAGCAGAAGTAGGAACAGCATGGAATCAGGATATTGCTTGTACAGGTTCTGGTGTTGGAATTACTCAACATAATAATACCCAATCATTTGATTTATTACAAAACTATCCAAATCCATTTAATCAAAATACCACCATTGCATATCAATTATCAGCTAACAGTAATGTTGTGCTTAAGGTTTATGATATAATGGGTAAAGAAGTTTCTACACTTGTAAATAAAACACAAACTGCTGGCAAATATGAAGTTAAATTCGATGCTTCAAATCTTTCTGCTGGTATTTATGTATATCAACTAACAACAAATAACAATACTCTTACAAAACGAATGATGATTGAGAAATAATAAAATCATATTTTTCTTCAAAAACAAAGAGGCTTTCTAATACATAGAAAGCCTCTTTTGTTTACTATAAAAAGACAGATAACTTCTATATTCAGAAAAACAAGAAAATATGGAAATGCAAAATATATATTAATTTTGCAGTAAGAAACATAAAAGTAAAGAACGATGCGAATTCTAATTAAATCCTTTTTATTACTGTTTATTCTAGAAATCATCATAGGGTTTATAAGTGCTAATGCTCAAAACCCAGCAATTATTTCCGATACAGTGAACCTGCAGGATGGTGATCTCTTATTCCAGGATCTGGATTGTGGTTCTTTTTGTGATGCCATTGAAGAAGTTACCCAAGGTGTAAATGGTGCAAGATTATCGCATATTGGTATTGTTTTTATAAAAGAAGATTCTGTTTTTGTAATAGAAGCTATTTCTAAAGGTGTTTCTGTTACTCCTCTTTCCGTTTTTCTTTCCCGAACTATTGATGCTGATAACAAACCAAAAGTTATTGTTGGCAGACTTAAAAATAACTACTTATATCTTGCACCAATAGCTGTTAAAGAAGCATTGAAGCTTGTCGGAAAACCATACGATGATGTTTTTGATATTAATAATGATGTATATTATTGCTCAGAGGTTGTTTATTTAGCTTTTCTTCGTGCAAACAACAATCATATTGTTTTTGAGCTTACCCCCATGACATACATATCACCTAAAACTGGTAAAACCTATGAATTGTGGACATCTTATTTTGAAAAACTAAATATTCCAATACCAGAAGGCAAACTGGGTATTAATCCGGGTGGTATCTCCAGTTCTGTTTATCTTGATATGTTTTTCCCATATGGAAAACCTTATGGTTTGAAAAGAGCAGAATAAATTTCAATATCTTGAATCAATTTAGCTTTTCAGATTTATCTAATACCAGTCCTTATTTAATCTTTTTGCTTAATTCTTTAAAACTCCCAGTATTGGCATTAATATATTATCTGCATAATGCCGGTATCGCCCTCTATTACTTTAATATTAAACCAAGATTGATTCGAAAAGACAGATAGTACATTGTTATAGAATACATGGTTCTGGATACATTTACCGTTAAATTAAAAATCACTACCGTTTATAAATTATTATTTTTAGTATTTATTTTTTACTTAGGTTTGTTAAAATTAGAACTAAGTTTAATTCACTTTTTTATATTGTTAGTATTATAATAAAACAAATTTAAATTAATTAAAACACAAGTATATGAAAATATCAATTACAATTTTAAAAATGAGTCTATTCTTATTTGTTGCAATCTATTATTATAAGGGATATTCTCAAAATACACTACCCTATTTTGGTCAAACACCTCCAGATTCGGTACCCGTAAGATTTGGTCCTGCTTTTTTGCAAACGGATAACACCTGGTCTTGGTATAGTGGACCTGTCTTTTCGCCCGATGGCAGGGAAATGTTTTTTGGAAAGTATCATTATATCCCTTCAGGAAATGTTAAAATGTATTATATACAGGATGTAAATGGCGTGTGGACTTTGCCACAAATTGCTCCTTTTTCGGGTACTGCGTCTCTTAGTTCGCCAAACTATTCTGTTGATGGCAATAAATTGTTTTTTAATGCTGATTTTAGTAGTGTTGATTTAAATAAGATTTATTATGTTACCAAAATTGCCAATGCATGGTCAACACCTGTTTTAATAAATATGCCTTACCTCTCTTTACCAGAAATGATATCTGGAACATCTATGACACTTGATAGTACTTTTTATTTTACGCTTCATACAACACAAGGAGCATATATATATAGGTCAAAGTGTATCAATGGACAATATACTTCATTTGAAAGATTGCCCAATCAAATAAATCTGTACAACTCATCTTCTGCATATATAGACCCGGAAGAAGAATACTTGTTATTTGATTCAAACAGACCTGGGACATTAGGTGAAAGTGATTTATATATCTGCTTTAAAAAACCAGATGGAGGCTGGACTTCTGCTCAAAATCTGGGGACTAACATAAACTGTGCATCCTGGGATTATAATCCATCTATTTCAACTGATGGCAAATATCTTTTTTTTCAATCAAAAAGAACCGGTGATATTAATGCTAATACCTACTGGGTAGATGCAAGTTTTATTGATGAACTTAATCCTTATTCAGGGATCAATGATAGAATTACAATTAATGGGGTTGAACTACTGCAAAACAAGCCCAATCCATTTTCCAATAATACCGAAATAAAATGTTTTATTCCTTCAAACACAGCTTCTGCCATGCTTATGATCTTTGATATGAATGGGAAACATATTAAAACTTTTAACATAAGCGAAAGAGGAGATTGTTTGGTAAAAATAAATGCTGCAGACCTTAAAGGTGCTGGTATGTATATCTATTCATTATATATTGTTAACAAAGAAATAAGTACCAAAAGGATGATTCTTTCTGAATAATTGATTTTAAATGATTCTTGTTTTTACAAATGTAAACTTCACATTAAAATTGTATTTAATATAGATTGCAATTTTATTACTATCTTAACAGTAAAGCTCCTCCGCAACCATGAAGGAGCTTTTTTTATTCTTCACATCATTTATAAAAAAGCTAAAAACTTAAATAGTGTTTGTAAAAAAAATCAGTGTCAGATTACGTAATACCATCTTATTAATACTCAACATTCTGGTTTTAAGTATTTTGTTTCTAAGATACAATTTAAATAGCATCATCCATTTTAAGGTTTATCCTTATTTCTTATTAAGCAAAATAAGTAATTATACTGACTATTTTAATACCTTACAGTATTAATAATTAAGCAAAACAAGTAATTATACTGACTATTTTTAAATACCTTATCAGTATTTTTTATTAAGCAAAATAAGTATTTATACTGATTATTGTAAAATACTTTATCAGCTTGGGTTTTATGAAGCACTTTTAGTAAAAATACCCGATTTTAGTAAATAATTGCTTATGGTTTAAATTATTAAGACCTTTGTATAAGATTAAATGTAATAGTTTGCTATTGAAAATAAAGATATTAAACATAACTATCAGAAGTAAAAATGTTTTGTTTACTATATGATTTAGGTTAAATAAAACTTATCAAAGAGTGGTTGTTTGAAATTTGATCAAAAAATAAGAATAAAGTAGAAATGCACAAAAACCTGCTAATAACGTAACGAAAGTTAAAAGTGCTTATTTTAATATTTTAAATTATATTTAAAAATTGCGTTATGAAATTAAATCCTTATTATCCAGAGTTACAAAAGAGTATTTGTCAAACATTAGAATTGACAGATCATTTGACCAAACTAACAAAAAGCCTAACACAAGAAGTAAAATTAACTTTAGAAGGTAAAAATCCTATTCATTATTATACGATAGAGATTCCTCTTTGTTGTAAGGTGTTTTCAAATAATTATGAACAAATAGAAAATAATAAGCTTTTGAAATATACGCTAAACTGATAAATCAAAAATTAAAAAAGGAAAGTTAAATCTAAAATAAGAGAGGTGTTTAATGTTTCTATAAAATTTCAAAATGCTGAAAATAATAACTCCAAAATTTAGAATTTTAAAAAATAGAAAGTGAAAGAGCAAAAAACTTGTGAGAAATCAGAAAAATGTCCTATTTATGATGGTGTTTTAAAATCTAACTATATATTGACAAGTTCATACAAAAGTGTATATTGCAATAATGGGATAGATGGAAAAAATAAATGCAAACGATACCAGGTTTCTAAAATTTTGGGAAGTTGTCCACCAAATCTCCTGCCAAACCATATTTTATCTGTGGATGAAATAATATCTAAAATAAAATCAGAAAAAAAAGTAAGCTTGGTTACTAATTAGAGCTTAGTTCTATTATTAACAGCAATTTTTTATTTACTAATAACCATACCCTTATTGTCCATTTTTTTAACCACATAGAAACATAGTATTTCCTAATATTAAAGAAGGCATAGCGAATATGCTTCGCCTATATACATAGGTTTGCAGTAGCTTCTATGTTAAAATTTATTTCTATGAATATCCTTTTATTTGGTTAACCCTATGTATGTGGTTCATTGTTTTTTATGAATATAAATTTTGCTGTATAAATTAGAACTTAGCACTAATTAGTAAGCTGGGTTAGGGATAAAAATAACATATTCAGTGATTTATGATGTTTTTACGACGATGTCTGTCACCTCTGCAATGATCATCGAAACTCATTCAATGATGTTCGACACCTCTGCAATGATGCCCGACAGTCAAGAAATGATCACCGTCGGTTAAGAAATAATCTCCGACAGTCAAGAAATGATCGGAGTCGGTTAAGAAATGATCGGAGTCAGTTAAGAAATGATTTCGGTCAGTTAAGAAATGATCGCAGTCAGTTAAGAAATGATTGCAGTCACTCAAGAAATGATCGCGGTCGGTTAAGAAATGATCAGAGTCAGTCAAGAAATGATTGCGGTCTGTTAAGAAATGATTTCGGTCACTCAAGAAATGATTGCGGTCGGTTAAGAAATGATCAGAGTCAGTTAAGAAATGATTGCGGTCAGTTAAGAAATGATCGCAGTCAGTTAAGAAATGATTGCGGTCAGTCAGGAAATGATCGGAGTCAGTCAAGAAATGATCAGAGTCAGTTAAGAAATGATTTCGGTCAGTTAAGAAATGATCGGAGTCAGTTAAGAAATGATTGCGGTCACTCAAAAAATAATCGCGGTCAGTTAAGAAATGATCGCAGTCGGTTAAGAAATGATCGGAGTCAGTTAAGAAATGATTGCGGTCTGTTAAGAAATGATCGCAGTCAGTCAAGAAATGATCAGAGTCAGTCAAGAAATGATTGCGGTCTGTTAA
>DYDE01000037.1 GCA_020718065.1 Marinifilum sp.
GGATTGTACCATTGTCTCCCACTACATAAGCAGTGACGGTGGTTCTGCACGAAATGTTATTTAAGTTATTGGTTGTTCCACTTATCAGTGCTACCCAGTTGCTTCCACCATTGGTGGTTTTAAGAATGGTTCCTGCACCTCCAACTGCATATCCTAAAAGTGTAGTAGGAAAAGCAACTGAATGTAATATTTGGGTAGTTCCGCTGTTTTGAGAAAACCAGTTGGCACCACCATTTGTGGTTTTGATAATTGTTCCTGCTGCACCTACAGCATAACCTATATCTGTTATCGGGAAGGATACAGAATATAATGCATTGGTTGTACCACTTGTTTGAGATGACCAGGTTCCTCCTCCACTGGTTGTTTTTCTTATAGTTCCAGCATTTCCGACAACATAACCAGTTGTGGCATCAGGAAACACAACGCAATTAAGTTGATTGGTTGTTCCACTCGTTTGGGGTCCCCAATTATCTCCTGATGTGAGGGTTTTAAGAATAGTACCAGTTTCTCCAACTGCATAACCAACATTTACATCAAGGAAAACTATTGAATTTAAATGTTTGGTTGTACCACTTGTTTTTGCTACCCAGTTTGTGCCTCCGTTTGTGGTTTTTAAAATAGTACCCAAAGCTCCAACTGCATATACATTGGCACTTTGATAGGTAACTGATTTTAAGTAATATATTGTCCCACTTGTTTGGGCTGTCCAGTTTGTTCCACCATTGGTCATTTTTCGGATGGTGGCAGAATTTCCAACTGCATAGCCGATAGCATTACCAGTGGTAACGTAAACGCCTAACAATGATTGTGTTGTACCACTTGTTTGTGGAGTCCATTGAGAAAAAGCAAATGCTGAAATAAGCATTAAATAAAGAAAGATGTTAATTTTTTTCATGATTTTAAATTTTTAATTATTACTAAATATTGAATTATTTTTTTTGATTTTTATTGAACGACTATTTTTTTTACTATAAACCCCTTTTCTGTTTGTATTTTAACTAAATAAATGCCTTTCGCATAAGTACTAACATTAATTTTTAGCTCGTTTTTACTATAAAAAATATCAGGAACAACTTGCTTTCCTTGAATATTGCATATATTTATATTGGTTTCTTTTAGTAAAGTACTTTCATTGGTAATAGTGATATTAGTTTTTGATGGATTAGGGTATATAGTAAAATCCGACTCCTTCAATTGGGTTTCATTAATGAATGAAGCTCCACCATTTGTTGTTTTTATTATGCTACCATCAGTTCCAACGCTCCAGCCTGTGTTAGCGTCGATAAAGTAAACAGAATGCAAGGTATTAGTTGTTTCACTGGTTTGTAGAAACCAATTTGTGCCACCATTGATTGTTTTTAAAATTAGACCTGATTCTCCAACCACATAACCATTGTTAATATCTTTAAAACAAACTGAGTATAATGGATTTATTGTATCACTCATTTGAGCAACCCAATTGGTTCCGGCATTAGTTGTTTTAATTATTATTCCGACATCTCCAACAATATAGCCTATGTTTGCATTGGGAAAACATATAGAATACAAAGTAGCCGAAGTTCCACCAGTCTGAGGAGTCCATATTGTTCCGCCATTTGTTGTTTTCAGGATAGTTCCGTTCTCGCCAACAATATATCCATTATTGATATCAGTAAAAAATACAGAGGATAACCAATTTGTTACTCCACTTGACTGAATTACCCATGTTGCACCACTGTCGGTTGTTTTAATAATAGTTCCATTTTCACCAACTGCATACCCAATATTATTATTGGAAAAATAAATAGAAGACAACCACCCTGTTATTCCACTTGCTTTTTCAACCCAATTTGTTCCACCATCGGTTGTTTTTAGAATGGGTCCATTACCGCATGAAATATAACCATTGATAGCATCGTTAAAACATACGGAGGTAAGCAAAGTATTGGTGGCACTTGATTGGTTAATCCAGTTTGTTCCTCCATTGGTTGTTTTTAAAATGTTGTAGGAGTCTTTTGTGTTAATTCCTCCCACAGTATAACCGATATTGGAGTCGACAAAATAAACTGAATTTAAGTTGATATTTGTTCCACTGATTTGTGCTGTCCATTGCGAAAAAGAATGGATATAAACAAATATTAAAAAAATTGAAATGGGTGTTTTTTTCATGATTTTTATATTAATATTATTTTGCTTTTTAAGATTATAATGAATAAATATTGGTGTTTTTTATTGAACGACTATTTTTTTAGAGAAAGAACCTTTATCCGTTTGTATTTTAACCATATAAATCCCTTTAGTTAATCCTGATGTTAGAATAGTTCTTTTTTCTTGCAGATTTCCTTTATAAACAACTTGTCCTATTGAATTAATAATTTCGAAGTCAACATATTTATTATTATTGTCAATTTCAATAGTTAATTCCTTAGAAACTGGGTTCGGATATAATTGCAAATTATTTAACACGGTTTCTTCAATTGCAGTTGTAGTATTTGCTGTTATTATATTAGAAAAATCGGATAAACCGAAAATGTTTTTTGATTTTAGTTTATAATAGTAAGATGTTCCTGGTTCAATGCCGTTTATAATATAGGATGTTCCTGTTATTTCTAATCCATCAAATCCGGAAAGGAATGAAACAAAATTATCATCAGAAACATATAATAAAAAGTTGTCGGCTTCAATTACATCAGCCCAATTAGCAGTAAATCCATCATCATTAATATTGGAAGCAGCAAGTGCAATGGGTGCATCTAAGTCTGCTTCTAAAACAACATGTAACAATGAATCTGAATTAAGGTAAACTATGGCTGTATCTGATAAATATCCTGATTTTGATATTATATATTGATAATTGCCTTCGATTAAACCTGATACGCTATCTATACCTATTGGATATGCAACGTTGTTTATGTTCATATTGAAACCTGTAACAGCATTGTTAAAACAATCGACAACATCAAATGATAAAGAATAGGTAGGAACAACCGCTTTGCGTAAAACGATGCCATCATTACCTGTTATGTATCCTGTACCATCGGGTGTAAAAAATATGCTTTTCAGGTTTCTGATAGTACCGCTTTCTACACTAACCCAGGTTTCACCGGCGTCAGTTGATTTTCCGATATAGCCATTGTCTGCAACAAAGTAGCCTATACTGTCGTTGATAAATTTTATATCATTTATCAAGAGGTTACAATTATATTTTTCTGTAAATGTTTGTCCACCATCCATTGTTTTATATATTCCTCCCCAGGAATCCCCGATAAAACCATACTTTGAATTAAAAAAATATAAAGAAAAAAATATACGATTGGTTGAATAGGTGTTCCAGGTGCTTCCTCCATCATAACTATATTTTATTGAAGTAAGAGAGCCTGTAATAATAGTATCTGCACTGATACATTGCATAGAAAATGCGATACTATTGTTTGTTGTTAGTCCCCAATTGTTACCACCATTTGTGGTTTTATACACTACTCCAGATGCATATCCATTTTGTTCATCTATCATATCAATCTGATAACCTTCTCCTCCCATGTATCCATTATTACTCAAAACCCAATTATCTCCTGCATTTGTTGTTTTGTAAATGGAATTATAATTACCTGAAATAAAGCCCAATGTATTATTCACAAAATCCAATCCCTTTAAATCATTTACAATATTTGTGTTTATTTTGGTCCAATTAGCAGCAGCATCTGTTGTTTTTAATATGGTGCCTTTTTCACCAACAGCAAACCCATTATTATCATCAGTAAAGATTATTTTGTTTAATGCACCGTTTACTTTGCCTATGTGTAAAGTATCCCACAAAAGTCCATCGCTTGATGTAAGTATTAACCCTCCTTTGCCTATAGCAAATAAATTGCCTGATGGCGAAAGCTCAATTCCGTTAATGTCTGCAATAGGGTTATTATATACTACACTCCAATTATCACCATAATTAGTTGTTCTAAAAACTTTACCTGAATTATTGCCGTTTCCCCAGCAAAATCCAGTGCTGTTGTTTATAAATTTCATTCCTTCCATGGGTGTACTAATTCCATTATAAGCATCTGTCCAATTACTTCCTTGGTTAGTAGTTCTATATATCCCTAACCCATTGCCGTTATTTATGGCATAACCATTATTTTTTGATGGAAATTGGATACCTTTAATCAATACGTTATTTGAAATATCCCAATTAGCACCTCCATCAATAGTACGTTGTAAAAAGTATGTTAAACTATTGCATGCAATAAAACCAGTATCCTGGTTAATAAAATTAATATCCCATATATCATTATAATTTGTCATGGGTATTGTAGTCCAGGTACTACCCATATCTGTAGTTTTGTAATATTCTTCCACTCCAGCCAACCATCCTACAGATTCAGATAAAAAGAACATATTATTAATGGGTTTACTAATAGTAAAAAGTTCTTCCCATGTAATTCCACCATTCGTTGTTCTCAAAAATTTGCCATAATTTGATCTGACACCACCAATCATATAACCTAATTGGCTGTTCATAAAAATAATCTTTTTTAAATTATATATTATCCCCAAATCTATTGCTGACCAAGTATTTCCGGCATCTGTGGTTTTAAGGTAAGCACCACCACTCCCCACTGCATACCCAATATTAGCGGTAGCAAAAGAAATGGAATAAAGCTCGGAACTATAACTGGCATTTCCTAATTCAAACCAGTTGTCATTGATGGGTGTTTGGGCTTTTAACAAGAGACTCATCACCCCGAATACAAATAATAAAAGTATTTTTTTCATTTTTTAGTATTTAATTATGATTTATTTATAAAACGTTTACAATTTTTTTGATTAAATATAGATATAGCACATTATTTATTTCATCTGTTGTGCACCACAACCAGCAACTGCATTAAAAAGCAGTAAACTTTCTTTCCAAGGGTAGCGGTTCATAAACATACTTGCAGTGGATTGAATTTTTCCTTGTTTGTTCATTCCCATTGCTTCACGCCATTGGTTTGAAGGCGAATTAGCATCATAATCAACTTGCTCTGAATATCTTGCTGATAGAAATCCTTCTAAATAGGCTTTGTTGACAGGTATGTTTTTAGGTATTTCTGCTTTGTTTCCTGTGGTGCTTGCTAATTCGAGATCGCCAAATTGTGATACCATCAAATTTAGTTTTGTATTGCTGGCTGGAGTATAGAAAAAATCAGCTTGTTTATTAACAAAGAAGATATTATTATCCATTTTAACCCATTCGTTTTTATTGAATTTACTATGATCCACACCAGCAAGAATACTTCCACCAATAATATTGTGATGAATATTGTATTCGCATTTTGTCATTACACGCACACCATAACCCATATCACCAAAATCCTTTAAGCGGCTCCAGGTGAAAAGAATGGTATTGTATGCTATTTCAACCTTGCCACAAAGACTCATGGTATTTGGTCCTCCTGTACTTGGACAAGTACCATATATTTCTATGCCAGCCATTCGATTAGAAATAAAAACATTGTTGAGTACTTTAAATGTTCCACTTCTCAAACCTGCTTGTATTCCAAAACTTGCTCCGTTAACAAATACGCAATTCTGAATGGTAACATCTCCCCCATTACATGCACTTACAAATTGGATGATGGGTTCGGTTACGCTGCTATTTCCAACAGGAGGTAATTCGGTGGGTTGAAGAAATCTCCCACCTTCTACTCCATCAACAAAACCTTCTTTAGTTGAGTAAGCATTTCGCATACCCATATCAAATAAAATTCCATCGATAATGGTACCATCTATGTCCTTTGTGAATTTAAGAAAGGCCTTGCGCGACTTACCACCACTGGCATTATCGGGTTGAAAGATGGTTGGTGTGTTTACAATATCACGTTTAGTGAAATCGATGTTATAACTGCCATACATTTTTATTGGTTTATCGCTTTCGAGGTAACCAATATCAAAGGTGCCACTATAAACACCTTCGGCAATATGAATTTCGCCTCCGGCTGTTACCAATTGAATGGCTTTGTCGATTTCCTTTACAGGACTGTTCTTTGATCCGTCGTTTTTGTTATCGCCTTTTGTTTTTGAAACATAAATGGCGTTGGCAGATGTGTTCAAATAAAAACCCACTACCAGCAATAAAGCAAATGTTGTTTTAATTAATGTTTTCATAGTTTTTAAATTTATTAATGAAATTTATGTTGATTTTATTATTATTTTGCGTTGATTTCGAGCATTTCATCAGAATACATAATATTTCCATAAAAGTCTGTCCAGCTTCCATCTGACTTCTTATCTTTTGCCAGATAAACAGTATGTAAAAATGTTTTGTCTGAGTTATTTTTTGCAGCTATTTGCAGGTATATACTTTTAGTAGTTTTATAAACAGTTTCGGTGTTTGTACTGTCTGTGCTTTGCCAACTGCTTTTTTCCTGCCAATTGGAAGTAATCTTTGAACAAAGTATCTTAATATCACTATATGATTTTTTTAAAATAATAATGGCTGCAGCAATAATTGTATCTGCATCATTGGCATTATAAATATGAGAAAGCATATATGTTCTTTCTATTCTGACATTATATAATTGGGTGTTGGTTTCCATTAAATTCTTAAATGCCTTATCAAGATCATTAAAACTTTGGTTTTTTGAGTTGCAACATTTTTTTATTTCATTAATATCTTCAGAAATTACTGTAATATCGGATAATGATAAAGTATTAGGCATTAATTTTTTTTCGGAATCTTGTTTCCATTTAAGATCAGTATTTAAAAATTCAATTTTATGGGTGATTTGATTTATTAAGTTGTTTATGATGAAATCAATCATTTTTTGATATTCTTCAGAAAAATCAGACAGTTTTTTTTGTATTTCCTTTTCTTTATTAAGAAGATCTTCTGATTTTTCAATAACATCATTTTTATACTCCTCAAATAAACTTTTAACAGTCATATAATTATTATTCTGCTCTTTTAAACCATTGATATCGGTTTCAAAATATCCAAAATATGGCAATGCATTGAATTTCATTACCCATGCTATGCTCTTATCTTCTGATTCTTGTAATTTTACTTTATCAGCAGACTTTTCAAGTTGTAGTTCTTTTTGTTTTGTTTTAGTTTCTGCGACTTCAATTTTAAGCACTTCTATTTGTTCTTTTACTTGAATAATTTCAGCATCACTTTCGTTGTACTGACCTTTGTACATCGAAATAATCTCATTCCAGTTTTCTTCTGCGAAAACAATATCTTTTTTTTCAACAGCTTTTTTAATGAAATTAATTCTTCGAATAACACCATCAGGCAATTTGTTGTTGGTACTTTTAACTGAAGTAGCATCTTTTGTTTCTGATTCATTAGTTGCTGTCCCAAAGCTCACTCCTCTTCTTTCCAAATCGGTTTTTTGTTTAAGTACTTTAGCCTTAATAGCTAATAATTGAGTATTTGAAGAATCAGCAGTTAAAGCATTTTCAATTTCGAGCATCATTTTTTTTGTTATTTCTCCCGATTCATCTTTTTTTCCATTGAACATCAGGTTTTGCGACAATCTCAAATCGTTATTTAGTTGTTTAATTATTTCAGATATAATCATAAGTTATATATTAAATTTTGTTCGTTAAAAGTTTAACAAAAGTCGATGTTTGTATTTAATAAACGAATAAGGAATATCCCTGAATTTTGAATGTGGGTATTACGTATTTTTAAATTGGAATTGTGTTATTAGAAAAATATTAAACAAATAATTAGGCTTATAAATCACAATTATTATAAAGTAGTACAGCTTTTTATATAATGATTAATAAAAAAAATATTAATAAGGAATTTTCCTTAGCCTGATTAATTCATGAATATATACATCTTGGTGAAAATTAGCGTCTTGGCGTTTTTGTGACGAAAAATCTTTTGCCACTAAGACACTAAGACACAAAGGAAACACAAAGTTTATGAATTAATCAAGTTAGTTGTATTAAAGTATTATATCTATTTTTTTTGTGAGAAAGATTTAAAAACATTTTTTAAAACTGCTGATAAAAAGATGTATTTTTGAATTATATACTAACACATTACTATAATATCTATGAGTAGTTTAACAAAGTTTATATTATTTACAATATTAGTTTTATTCCTTTCTTCTAATATAATTATTGCTCAAAGCAATGTAAATAAAGCAGAGAAAGAAGTAACTACTATTTTGGAAAAACTAAATAATGAAAGTAGCCTTTTATCTCTGGATTCATCAATACTTTATTATGAGTCTGTTTTAAGCAAATCTCTTAATATTAAGGCTCCGGAAGACTTTTTATTTGAGCTTTATATCAAATTGGGAGTATTGTACAGGTTAAAAGCTGATTTTAGCAAAGCACTGTATTATGATATTGATGCGTTGAAACTCTCTGAAAAATTTAATGATGACAATATTTTAGGTACTGCGAATAATAGTGTTGGTGTTGATTATTATCGTATGGAAAATTATGAAACTGCATTAACTTATTTTCTAAAAGCAGCAGAATATAGAATTAAAGCAAATAATATATTAGATATTGCCGATAGCTATTATAAACTTGGGATGGTGATGGATGATATGGGAAAACTGAATGAAGCTTCGAATTATTACTTTATGGCTCAAAAATTATTTGAAAAAGCGGATAATTGTTCTGGCGAAGCTGATGTATATAATGGAATTGCTGGCATTTATTATAAAAGAAAACAAATAGATAGTGTGGAGTTTTATGCCTTAAAGGCAATGGAGCAATATGTGAAATGTGGCAATAAAGAAACACAGGCTTTTATGTATATTAATCTTGCCAGTTTAATGAATATGCAGAAGAAGCACAGCAAAGCTATTGATTATATCAACAATGGTCTCGAAATATCTAAAGAAATTGGTGCCTTGTCTCAAATAAGACAAGCTTACAAAAATATGAGCGAAACATATTCTTATATGGGCGATTTCAAGAAAGCATATTCGGGTTTATTGGATTACAATATTTATAAGGATTCGATATTCAATATTGATAAAACCCGCTCTTTTCAGGAACTTACCACTAAGTACGAAACTGAAAAAAAAGAACGATTGATATTAGAAAAACAAACTGAACTGAATATTCAAAACATCAAAACTGCAAGGTCTAAGAATCAGCGCAATCTTTCAATTGTAATTTCATTACTTGTTTTAATATTGCTTGTTATCATTATCAAAAGGTATATTGAAAAAAAACGAACTTCTTTGTTGCTCGACAGCCAAAATAAAGCTTTATCGGAACTTAATGCAACCAAGGATAAGTTCTTTGCTATCATTTCTCACGATCTTAAATCGCCTATTGCATCTTATGAAAGATTAACAGGTGCATTGGAAGGCTCATTCGATAAAATAGATAAAGATCAATTGAAAGATTATATCTCTGAATTAAATAAGTCTTCTAAAAGTATTCATTCGCTACTCGTTAACTTATTAGAATGGGCGATCAGTCAGAATGGAAAAATGAATTTCGATCCTCAGCCCATAGACATCAGTCTTTTGGTTAATAAAAACATAGAACAATTGATGAGTATGGCCAACGAAAAGAATATTGATCTGGTTTCAAGCATTAAAGACAATATCCTGGTAAATGTAGATAAGGAAATGATGAATACTGTTATTAGAAATCTAATAACGAATGCATTGAAATTTACCAAAGATGGAGGTAAAATAACATTATTTGCCAGAAAGGAATCAAAAAAAGTATTTTTGTCAATTGAAGACAATGGGATAGGAATAAGTAAAGACGATTTGCCCAATTTATTCAGAATAGACGTTGATACAAAGAGCATTGGTAATTCTCTAAACAAAGGTACAGGTTTGGGATTGATACTTTGTCAGGAATTAATCAGAAAAAACAATGGAAATATTAAGGTTGTAAGCGAATTGGGTAAAGGAAGTGTATTTACCATCGAATTACCTGAATGTTTAAACTAATATTTACTTTAAACCAAAAAGATGAGCATCATTAAATGCATTATTGTAGATGACCACAAAATAGTAATTGATGGTATAAAAGCCATGCTATTTGGAGTTAACGAAATTCAGATAATTGGAGAAGCCTGCTGTGGTTCCGATTTTTTCATACTACTCAATAATGTTCAGGCAGATATTGCCATTATTGATGTTAAGCTGCCCGATATTTCGGGAATTGATATTGTAAAACAAATTACCAGCAACTACCCTTCTATTAAAACCATTATGCTTACTTCGCAGGACGATGAAGAAACTATACTAAAAGCGGTTCAAGCAGGAGTAATGGGGTTTTTACCAAAAAACACCAGTCATATGGAGTTTATAAAAGCAATAAAAACAGTTTATGATGGAGAAGAATATTTTGGAAGCAATATTTCAAAGATCATCTTCAGCTCTTTTGCCAGACAAATAAAAAATGAGGACCTTAAATCTATAAACAAAAGCCCTGTTACAGAAAGAGAAAAGGAAATCATTATATTGATTAGTGAAGGATTAAGCTATAAAGAAATTGCTGACAAACTATTTATCAGTACCCGCACTGTAGAAACACATAAAAAAAACCTTCAGGAGAAACTCGAACTAAAAACCAATGCCGATATTATTAAATATGCCATTAGAAATGAGTGGATTAATATTTAATTTTTTATTTTAACCTGAGTTTGGGATAAAATAATTGATAATGAATACTGACTTACAATCCTATATTAAAACTTTTGGTGAAATTTAGTGTTTTGGTGTTTTAGTGGCAAAAAAAATTAAGCCACAACTTGCCTACTGATCAGGTATGGAGCACTAAGACACAAAATAACACAAAAGAATTCGTTTAAAGTCATTGTTATAAAATGATTTATATTGTATTGTTATCCCGAGCTCAGGTTATATGGTGTTTTAATTGTTTGTATATTTAATAGGTCGCCGCTATGCGGCTATGTTACTAATTGTTTATTGTTTTTCTACAAATAGGTCGCTGCTATGCAGCTTTAGAAAGATTGTATAAAAGAGGATACGAGGCTATGTTAGCTTATTACGAAAAAGTTGTTCCACATCTTAATGAACCGCTGTATAAGAGATCAGTCCATACTGTGATGTGATAGGCTCACTATGACAGCCTAACTGACTGGGCTGCCTACGCGATTGTACACGGTTTTTTTTAATAATTACAAATGTATCCATCAGCTTCTTTGCTAATGTTTTCCAAATCAAGCGTTTCATAGCCAGGATTGTTTTCTATGTCATAAACTCTATAAAGTTTATAAGAAGTTTTATTATTATTAAAAGTATTAATTTCATTTGAGGTAATAAAAAACTGTCTTGAATTAGTATCTTCCTTTTTTCTAGTAGTTGTTTTTACTTCAATTTGTATCTCTTCATTTTTTTCATTTAATGATAAAATATCAAATCCAAAAACTGTTGATTCCAGTGCTACGTGTCTTGGATATTTTTTACTTTTCAAACCAAGTTTGTAAAGTTTCTCTTCTTCTAATTTCAAAATGTACAATTCTCCTTTAGTGCCAATTTCAGCTAGTCTTTCAGCTTGTTTAGCTCTTTGTTCTGGTGTTAGTGGTTTAATAACTAGAACTGAATTTTCATCAGAAATCCCACCCATTAAGAAAATTATTTGAGAAACATATGAGTCAATTGTCGAATTTTCAATAACATCGAAGTCGTTTGGGAAAATTTTGGCAATAATCTGTGAACTCTTTGTATTATCTACAATTAGATTGAACCAATTTTCACTTGTTACACTTTCACCTTTTGAGTAAGCAGAAAAACCAAATTCGAAAAGGGTTAGATATTTTTGTCTAAAAGTGTCATTGTTTTTTATTGTGTTTGATAATGAAATTCCTAAATTCTTTAATTCTTCTTCAAGCTTTTGTCTCTCTTCTTTATTTTTGCTATGTCCTTGTGCTCTACCAAAATAAAATCCCACATCTAAACAGGTGTCTGTTTGGTTCAAAACAAAACTTATTTGTGCTGCATATTGTTTGTTTTCTGCGCCTTTGAATATCCCTGACCAAATTCTCTTAAATCTAGTTCCCCCAATAGCTATATCATTTCCAGTTACAACGCTTGTATCGAATGGTCCATATGAATTTTTATACTTATTTGAAAAGTAAATAGATATTTCTTTTAATTTCTTCTTTATTTTATCTAGTTGCTCTTTCTTAGATACACTAGCTTTCGAAAGTAGTTTGTTGTTCACGTATGAATGCTTGCTTAAATTGTTAATTAGCAATAAGTCACTTTTTGTAATTTGTTCCATATTTTAAGGGGTTTTCTAAAATTGCGTACTACACATTGTTATAACCTAACCAAAAGTAATCAAATCATACCAAATTTACTTGTCAATTCCAACATTTTATTAAATATTATTTTCTCTAAAAATTCCATTTTCCCAAATCTCCCCATTCCTTTCCATAAAAACAAGAAAAATCGTCTTTTTATTCAATTATGTAAAATAGAACATATGTTAAATTGTGTATAAGTTGACCGTTAAATTAATTTAGACTACCGTTAATAAAATTTTAAAATTTTAAAGTGGATTTGATACTATCTTTATATTGTTATTTACTTCTTAAAAAAAACAGAAATTAAACCATGAGTAAATAAAAAGTTCTTTGACGTACTGAAAATCATTAAGTGCTAAAATACAACCAATGGTTGTGTTTATACAAACACCTGGTATTTAAGCATATATTGTCGTTACATGGACAAATCCGGTCAATGCAAGCTAACATTTGGGAGATGTTAGCTTGCATTTTGGAAATGTTAGCATGTTTTTCCGAAATGTTAGCTCACATTTGGGAAATGTTAGCATGTTTTTCTGAAATGTTAGCTCGCATTTGGCAAATGTTAGCATGTTTTTCTGAAATGTTAGCTTGCATTTTGGAAATGTTAGCATGTTTTTCCGAAATGTTAGCTCGCATTTGGGAAATGTTAGCATGTTTTTGGGAAATGCGAGCATGTTTTTCTGAAATGTTGGTTCAAATTCGGTTGATGTGGGTTTGCATTTCAGATAAACGATCCTATTTGTTTAAAAAACCATTCGTGTTAGTAATTATCTATCTTGATTTCCTGCTATAAATGCAGTATGGCAGAAAATCCATACTTATTTATTAATACTTTGTAAAACTAAATATTTAGCTCAAGAGTATCTTTGGTTTTGAGTGCATAGGATTGTGTCTGATCATCAACAATCTTTATCAAAACAGCTATTAAGTATAGATACCAATGAGCCAGGTATAACAAAAATTAAAATTTATGCATAATATAAAAGTTAAATTAAGTTTTGAGCGATTACCAGTGCCCGAACTTATAGGTTTTTCTGGAAAAGTATCTTCCAGTATAGATAAAAATCCATTGTTTCCCGATCCTGATGTACTCCCAGCAGATATAAAAACTGCATCATCAATTCTTCTTGCAAAATATGAATCAGCACTCAACAGGGGTAAAATAGAAATTGCAGAAATGCACAGTGCTAAAAGTATTTTGTTAAATTTACTTCATGAAGAAGCTGAATATGTTAATAAAATTGCTGATGGTGATAAAGAAATAATATTGAAGTCGGGTTTTGAGCCGACCAAAGAACCATCACCAGCGCTTCGTCCTGAATTTAGTGTAATACTGGGTGGCGAACCCGGTCAGGTTTTATTAATGCACAAAGCTGTTAAAGGAGCAGCAGCATACTTATGGCAATTTGCACCCGATCCGTTGCCAACCGAAGAAAAACTCTGGTTGCTGGCAGGTGTTAGCACACAGGCAAAATGTGTAATTGAAAATTTAGACAGCGGAACTAAATATTGGTTTAGGGTGGCAGCTGTTACAACCAAAGGAATGCTACCTCATAGCATAGCAATTCCTAAAATAATTTCATAAACCAAAACAAATGATTTTCGGTACAAAAGGCAAAAGGCTTCATCGCGAAAGAGATGGGGCCTTTTTTAATTTCTCCAGCCTCAGATTTTAAAGTTTTCAAATAAAATAAAAGGGAGATTATGCAGTGAATTTTCATTAAAAAAGATTCAATTAATTATTACATTCATAATTGGCTGTGAATTTTATAAATTTTCTATCTTTGGGGTTAATAAAACTATATTTTATAAAACATCATTGTTCCTTTTTTCTTTAATTAATTTATAACATGAAAAATTTTAAATTTTATTTGTGCTTAATACCCATAGTAGTCTTTATTTTTGCTACAATAATAATTATTGATATTAACAAATTTAGCTCCATCAAAAACAACAGTTCCGAAAGAAATAAATTCGAGGCTTATTTGTTGAATACTTACCGCAATATTCCTGAATTTAGCAAGACAAACGATAAAGAGGAAAATGAATTTGACAATCCTGAGCTTGCTGCGCTACAGGATTATTTTATGACCATTGATCCTTATACAAAAAGTGTTCCCAAAGAAAGATTAATTACGGCATACCATAAAGTGCTTCAGTATAACAATGAAAAAAATCTGAAATCAGCCCCATTGAATTGGGAAAGCATTTCATCTCAGATGGGAGGCAGAACAAGAATGATCATGTACGACCCCAATGATGTCCAACATAAAAAAGTATGGGCAGGTAGTGTTACCGGAGGATTGTGGTACAACAATGATATTACAGATGAAAATTCTTCATGGCATGCTGTAAATGATTTTTGGGATGGACTTTCTATCAGCTCTATGGCTTATGATCCAAACAATCCTCAGATCTTTTATGTTGGCACAGGTGAAGCCCAAACTGCACTAATCACCTATCGTGCTTCTTCGGGCAGAGGTTTAGGTATATGGAAATCAACCAATGCTGGTGCAAACTGGCAGTTATTGCCAAATACCCACGATTTTGCTTTTATTACAGATGTTAAAGTTCGTAATGAATCGGGGGTAAGTGCTATTTATGCCGGAGTTGTATCAGGAATATATGAAGGACAACAACAAAGCAATCCATCTGATGGAATTTACAGGTCAACAAATGGAGGAACAGATTGGCAACAAGTTTTACCAAACATTTCTGGTTACACAACTCCTTATGCACCTGCCGATATTGACCTGGGTTCTGATGGAAGGATATATGTGGGTACAATGCCCAATCTTGACAATCATGGAGCAGCAACTATTTTATATTCTGATAGCGGACTTCCTGGTTCATGGAGTATTTTCAACAATTATGTTTCTATAATACAAAGTGACCCAACTTATAATATTCCGGGAAGAACCATAGTAGCTTGCGCACCATCCAACCCAAATATTGTATATGCAGTAATTTCATCCGGAAATATTTTAAGCGCCAATGGATTTAAAGCATTTTTTGGTAATTATATTCTTAAATCAACAAATAAAGGAGCAACATGGGCGCAAAAAACATTACCAACTGATCTGAGTAGTGGAACCAATTGGGCAACTATTGCCTGGCATGCTCTTTCTGCTGCAGTTGACCATAACAATCCTGAAGTACTTTATGTAGGTGGTCTTGATGTTTTTAAAACAACCAATGGAGGAACCACCTGGCTGTCTCGTTTATCTGACTGGAGCGATATGTATTCCGGAGGTGGACCTCGTTATGTTCATGCAGATGTGCATACCATTGTTTTCAAACCAGGTTCTTCGAGCGAAGTATTATTTGGTTCTGATGGAGGTGTTTTTTATACCTCAAGTGGAAACATAGCTGGCCCTGTCTTTGAACAACACAATATGAACTTAAGTACATTGCAGTTTTATACCTGTGCAATGAATCCGGGTAACAATACCAGCAACTATCTGGGAGGACTACAGGACAATGGAACTTTACTATATCAGGGTACTCCCTTAACAATAAATGATATGATCGATGGTGGCGACGGAGCATATTGTTTCTGGGATCAAACAGAAGCAAATATTTATATTACCTCTGTGTATTACAATGCATACTCAGTTTGGTATAATGGAGTATCCAATTATGCATCGTTCAATAGTGGTACCTTTATATCTCCTGCAGATTATGATTACAATACGAATAAATTATATGCCAATGCCGTTAATTATCTTGCATCTCCGGCAAACCGTATTTTAAGAATATCCAATATCCCTACAGGTAATAATGGAACTTATTTAACTTTAAATACAAATTCTTCAGTGCCATTTTCTTTTGTAAAATATTCACCATATTCTCCAACTGGGACATCAACATTATTTTTAGGAACACAATCAGGAAGATTATTTAAAGTTACAAATGCACAAAGCACACCTGTTGTTACCGAAATAGGCAGCAATAGTTTTCCACCGGCCAATCTTTCTTGTGTTGCAATAGGTGCTTCTGAAAACAACCTTATTGCTACTTTTTCTAATTATGGAGTTCCTTCTGTTTGGTTAACCACAAATGGAGGAACAAACTGGAACAATGTTGAAGGAAATATCCCCGACATGCCTGTCAGATGGGCTTTGTTTAGTCCAAATGATCCTAATTTTGTGATGTTGGCCACCGAAATGGGTATTTGGTCAACAGATAATATTAATGCAGCAGCTGTTAATTGGGTTCCCAATAATACAGGTCTTGCAAATGTTAGAATTGATATGCTCATTTACCGCAATTCAGATAAAAAGATCCTTGCAGCAACCCATGGGAGAGGATTGTTCACCACAACATTTAATTCTGCTCCAACTTTACCTGTAGCAAACTTTTCGGCAAACAATACCAATATCAATATTGGAGGAAGTATTAATTTTACTGATCTTTCAACCGGATCTCCCACATCATGGAGCTGGTCTTTTCCGGGAGGAACTCCTTCTACATCCAATATTCAGAACCCTGTAAATATTGTTTACAATACTGCTGGTATTTATGATGTTACACTCACCGCAACAAATACTGCAGGAAACAATACACTTACAAAAACAGCTTATATTATTGTAAATAATACAGGAATAAATGAATATGATGAAAACTACCTGAGTATCTATCCCAATCCTTCAGACAATGGCAAATATTCCATTAAAATCAATGGTACTGTAAACCAAAAACCTGTTATAATGATAACTGATACCAAAGGAAGTATTCTAAACTTGAATAATTATATCCAACCCAATACAGGATCTTTTGTAATTGACATCAGTAAGTATGCAAAAGGAACTTATTACCTTATATACAATGATGGAAAAAGAAAAGCTGTTAAGAAGCTGATTTATAATTAGTGATTACAAAATAACTTAAGATGTTGTTTAAATTAATTTTGTTAGTATATCAATATTTGGGCTAAAGCCCTGTTGTATTGTGTTTTTTCTCCCCGACTTAAAAGTCGGGGCTATTAAAAATATTGCCACGACCTTTAGGTCGTGGTTTATATGAAAGAAAGAATTAGGGCTTTAGCCCAATAATTTACTGATAATACAGATAATAAAAATTTCAAACAACCTCTTATGCAATCCAGACACCTGCAACCCATATACTTTAAATATCTTTTAATAAAAAGATCTCTTTGTGTGAAATGCGTTTTTCAATTTTCTGCAATGTACAACATTCATTGTATATATCGTGCTCAAAGAACAAGATATAGTTATTGCTTACTGCTTCATTAAGAAAATCTTCCTTCTCTTTCATCGATATCAATGGTCGTGTATCGAAAGAAGGTATGTATGGAATAGGAATATTGCCTAAAGCAGCTATAAAATCTGCCATATATACGATTGTTTTATCCTTATATTTTATCATTGGTAGCATTTGCCCATCCGTGTGACCGTTGACGATCTTCAGATAAATATCCTTATACAATTCTTTTTCTTCATTAATAAATTGAAGCTTTCCACTTTCGTAAACAGGCATAAAATTATCTTTAAAATAGCTTGCTTTTTCTCTGGCATTGGGTTTGGTTGCCCACTCCCACTGTGCAGTGCTGCACCAATAGATTGCGTTTTTAAAAGTTAATTCCAACGATGTTTTGTCAGCATTGTGTTTCACAGCACCACCACAATGATCGAAATGAAGGTGGGTAAATATTACATCGGTAATATCTTCGGGTTTAAAACCAATTGCAGACAATGATTCTTCCAGATTATATTTATCAGACAAATAGAAATAAGAAAAATATTTTTCATCCTGTTTACGACCCATGCCTGTGTCTATTAATATTTTTCTATCATCTGTTTCAATCAACATTGAGCGAGTAACAATGTCTATCATATTGTTTTCGTCAGGAGGATATTGTTTTTGCCAAATAGATTTGGGGACAACTCCAAAACAGGCACCACCATCCAATTTGAATTTATCACAAATAAGGGAATATAGTTTCATATCTTATTTTGGATTTTAATTTTTAATCAAATTTTATTATTTTTCTTTGCAACTTATACATTTCAGTATGATAAAGTATATTTATCCACAAAAGAGTGTTGGTTAAATAATTTTACTTTTTCAACAAATCTTCCAAAGCAATTATTTCATCTCTTAGTCGGGCAGCTTCCATAAAATCAAGATCTTTAGCTGCTTTATCCATTGCCCTTTTATTGTTTGTAATGGTTTTTTGTATTTGTTCTTTCGACATATATTTAATAACAGGTTCTGCAGCTAAATTGGCATCATCTTTTTCATAGTATGCTTTCTCGAATTTATGTTGGGTATCAGCCACTGCAGCTTGTCCTAAAATGTTTTGTGTAGATTTTATAATTGCAGTAGGAGTAATATTGTTTTTTTCGTTGTATGCAAGTTGTATTAATCGTTTTCTATTTGTTTCATCAATGGTTCTTTGCATAGAACTTGTAATTTTATCTGCATACATAATTACTTTGCTGTTCAAATTACGTGCTGCCCTACCAGCAGTTTGTGTTAATGACCTTTCAGAGCGAAGAAACCCTTCTTTATCAGCATCTAATATTGCAACCAAAGAAACTTCCGGCAGGTCTAATCCTTCTCTCAATAAATTAACCCCAACCAGTACATCAAAAACGCCCAAACGCAAGTCGCGCATTATTTCTACCCTTTCCAAAGTTTCTATATCGGAATGAATATATTTACAACGTATATTTAATTTGGTCATATACTTGCTCAATTCTTCTGCCATTCTCTTGGTTAGAGTGGTAACAAGAACCCTTTCTTTTTTATTTACAACCTGATCTATTTCATCAAGGAGGTCATCAATCTGATTGAGGCTGGGTCTCACTTCAATAGGAGGGTCCAACAAACCTGTAGGTCTTATTAATTGTTCTACAATTACCCCTTCACTTTTCTGTAGCTCATAATCTGCTGGAGTAGCACTCACATATATGGTCTGATTAAGCATTTCCTCAAATTCCTCGAACTTTAGCGGACGATTATCCATAGCAGATGGTAAGCGGAATCCATATTCTACCAGATTCTGTTTTCGTGAACGATCTCCTCCATACATTGCCCTTATTTGTGGAATAGTAGCATGACTCTCATCAATTATCAACAAATAGTCGTCAGGAAAACAATCCATCAAACAGAAAGGACGAGATCCTACATCTCTCCCATCGAAATATCTGGAATAGTTTTCAATGCCCGAACAATAACCAAGCTCTTTCATCATTTCCATATCATAGGTAACCCTGTCTTCGAGGCGTTTTGCTTCGAGTGGTTTTCCTATTTCTTTGAAATATTCTACTTGTTTAACCAAATCGTCCTGAATATTTACAATTGCACTTTTCATTCTCTCCTGGGATGTAACAAAAATATTGGCAGGATAAATGGAAATGTTGTCAACAGAATCTATTTTAGAACCAGAAACAGGATCTATTGATTCAATGTCCTCCACATCATCACCAAAGAATACCACACGGTAAGCGTAATCGCCATAAGCAACAAAAATATCAACAGTATCCCCTTTTACACGAAAATTTCCTCGGTTAAACTCAGTAACACTTCTCGAATACAAAGCATTTACCAGAGAATAAAGGAATTTATTGCGGCTAATATTATCACCTTTTTTAACATGAACAACACTGTTTCGAAAATCATCAGGATTTCCAATACCATAAATGCAAGAAACAGAAGAAACCACAATTACGTCACGCCTCCCTGACAATAAGGATGAAGAAGCACTGAGCCGTAGTTTTTCAATTTCATCATTGATAGAAAGATCTTTTTCTATGTATGTATTGGTAACAGGCAAATAAGCTTCTGGTTGGTAGTAATCATAATATGAAACAAAATACTCAACAGCATTATCTGCAAAAAACTGTTTAAATTCACCATATAATTGGGCAGCAAGTGTTTTGTTATGACTCAATACCAATGTAGGCTTTTTAACCTGAGCAATAACATTGGCAATGGTAAAAGTTTTTCCTGAACCAGTAACTCCTAACAATGTTTGATAAGGATCGCCACGTTCGATACCTCTAACCAGTTGTTCTATTGCTTCAGGTTGATCACCTGTTGGTTTATATTCTGAAGTTAATTGAAAATCCACTTTAGTAAAATTCTTTTTATATATGCAAATGTAACTATAAAGTATTGAAATTAAAATGAAACTTTGAACATCATTTAAAAATCTGCTCATCATCAAATTTTGGTTTGATATATAGTTCTTTCTAATCAAATTAGAATATTTTATGTAAGTTTGTAAATAAAATTAGTATCATTGAAAAAGATTCTTATCATACGCTTTAGTTCCATTGGAGATATTGTATTGACAACACCAATTATAAGATGTGTTAAAGCTCAACTTAATTGCAAATTGCATTACCTTACAAAAAAACAGTTCGCCTCAATACTTATCAACAACCCGAATATTGACAAAATCCATACTTATGATGGAAATATTAAATCATTAATTACAGAGCTTAAAAATGAAAACTTCGATTATATTATAGATTTACACCATAATATTCGTTCGCAAATAATTAAATTCCGCTTATTTAAACCAAGTTCGAGTTTTAAAAAGCTTAACATTTTAAAATGGCTGCTTGTTCAATTTAAAATAAACTTATTACCCGACATACATATCGTTGACAGGTACTTTAACACCGTAAAAAAACTAAATATAATTAACGATCAGGAAGGGTTGGACTATTTTATTGCAAAAGCCGATGAAGTTGATATTAATACTATTCCAAAATCTCATCAGAATGGATATATCGCTTTTGTTATAGGAGCAAAACACTTTACAAAACAAATTCCTTTAAATTTAGCTATAGAGATCTGCAAAGGTATTACAAAACCTATTATTTTGCTTGGTGATAAATTTGATGAAGAAAAGGGTAGTATTATTCAAAAAGAAATCGGAGAAAAAGTTTATAATGCTTGTGGTAAATATAATTTAAATCAATCCGCTTTTTTAATTAAACAAGCTAATAAAATAGTTGCAGCCGATACTGGTTTAATGCATATAGCAGCAGCATTTAATAAACAAATAATATCATTATGGGGAAATACAGTTCCAGCTTTTGGGATGTATCCTTATATGCCAAAAAACATTGCAAATTCTATTGTTTTTGAAAACAACAATTTAAAATGTCGCCCTTGTTCAAAACTTGGATACAATGAATGTCCAAAAAAACATTTTAACTGTATGAATCAGTTAAATATTATTGAAATAGTTAATACTATTAATAAAGTTTAAATTTTTAATAAATTTTATTTACAAGTCAATATATCATATACTGTATTTATATTTTATTCAATTGCTGCTTTGCCTGCCTTTCTAAACATACTGTTGTTTTTAAGTCAGTTTAAATAATAAAAATTTTTCAAAAATTTTGTTAATTATTGAAAAATCCTGTAGGTTTGTACGTAAATTTAAAAAACAAAAAGAAAAATGAAAGTTCCTGAAAATTTAAAGTACACAAAAGACCACGAATGGTTAAGAGTAGAAGGAAATGAAGCTTATGTTGGTATTACCGATTATGCTCAAGGTGAATTAGGTGATATTGTTTATGTTGAAGTTGAAACAGTTGGCGAAACTATTGAAAAAGAAGAATCGTTTGGCACTATCGAAGCAGTAAAAACTGTTTCCGATATGTTTATGCCAGTGTCAGGTGAAATTCTTGAATTTAATAGCAAATTAGAAGCTACACCAGAATTAATAAATAAAGATCCTTTCGGTGATGGTTGGGTTATTAAAATTCGTTTAACCAATAATGCTGAAGTAAACGAATTGCTTACACCTGCCCAATATAAAGAAATTATTGGAGCATAAGAATAATTTTATTTTATAAGCAAAGCCTCATTTGCCCTTTTTTTAGGTTTTTTTAAAAATATTATATGTTTTTAAAACATAATTTTCCTGCTTTATTATGGGCTTTGCTTATATTATTACTTTGTGGTATTCCAGGCAACGACCTACCTGATTTATTATTTTGGGATAAATTATCTTTCGATAAAATATTTCATATAATCTTGTTCTTTGTCCTTGTTATTTATATGATAAGAGGATTTAAGAAACAAACTACCTTCTCATTTTTTTCAAAATATTCAAAAATCAATGCTGTAGTAATCGCTACTCTTTATGGCGGATTAACAGAAATAATGCAAGGCACACTTTTTGTTGGCAGAAATGCAAGTATAATTGATTTTATTGCAAATTTTATTGGTAGTTTATTGGGAATGTTTTTATTTGATTTTATTCTGAAAAAAATATCTTTATTGAGTTTAAGAAGAGCAGAGAGATTTGATGAAATTATCTTTGAAAACCGTTTTAAAGATTATGGTGCTTATAAGCTAAGGAAAAACTATAGTAAGCATATGTTTCTTGGTATTGTTATCACTATAATTTTGTTTTCGGGATTCTTTATAAATTTAATGATTCAGGGTTTTATAGAAGAAAACAAAAACAATATAGCTGAAAATATAGTTATAAGTGAATTGATGGATATGCCTCCAACAGAAAGCAACACTCCTCCTGTGCCTCCTTCATCAAAAGCACCAAATAATGATATTTATGAAAAATTAAAATATCAAGCTCCAATTGTAGTTCAGGATTCAGTTGAATATCTTGATTCAACAAAACAAAACAATTCCATTAAATTGAATGTTGATAACGATTCACTTAATGGAACAAGCAACAATAACAATTCATTGTCGGGTAATGGTTCTGATGTCTATGTTATTGTTGATGAATTGCCAAAATTTCCTGGTGGAGATGAAGCAAGAATTGATTTTTTACAAAAGAATGTGAAATATCCTAAAGTTGCTTCTTATAATGGTATTAAAGGTGTTGTATATATTAATTTTATAGTTGAAAAAGACGGAGCTATGTCTAATATTAAACTTTTGATGGGTATTGGTGGAGGTTGCGATGAAGAAGCATTGAGAGTAGCAAGACTTATGCCCAAATGGACACCTGGAAAAAGGAAAGGGCAACCTGTTAGGGTATATATTAATATGCCAATACGATTTTTCTCTCCAACAAGTTAAATAATTAACAATTTTTAACTTTTAATTAATTCATCTTTACTTATATTTTACGATATTTGCAAAAAACATATTTATAAATGCTTAAACAAAAACGCAACAAACTTTATCAAAAACTTAAAGATAAGTTTAGATTGGTATTGATGAATGATGAAACTTTTGAAGAAAAACTTTCATTTCGTTTATCGCGGCTTAATGTTTTTGTTGTTGTTGGTACAATAGTTATATTTTTAATTATTGGTACAACTTTTATTATTGCTTTTACACCACTAAGAGAATATATTCCCGGTTATTCTGATGTCAATTCCAGAAAAAGAGTTGTTGAGTTGTTAGTAAGGGTTGATTCTTTAGAATCTGCCTTAAAGCAAAATTTTCAATATTTAAAAAATATTAATAATGTGATGGATGGAAATGTATCGGGTAGTGAAAAATTAGTTAAACCTACAGAAAAATCTGTAAACTACGATACTATTACTTTGTTAAAATCAAAAGAAGATTCTGTTTTAAGAAATGAAATAGAAAGTGAAAGTGTTTATAATATTGGGATTACCAATGAAGAAAAACCACAGAATTCAATAAAAAACTTTTATTTTTTCACCCCTTTAAAAGGGTTTGTTTCCAACAATTATAGTATAAAAGATCAGCACTATGGTATTGACATTGTTGCTGCTCCTAATGAAATAATAAAATCAACCTTAGATGGGGTAGTTATACTTTCAGCCTGGACACTTGAAACAGGGTATATTATTGCAATACAACACCAAAGTAATTTAATATCAGTTTACAAACATAATTCTGTTTTGTTAAAAAAAGAAGGCATGTATGTAAAGGCAGGAGAAGCAATTGCTTATGTTGGTAATTCTGGAGAACTCACTACAGGTCCTCATCTTCATTTTGAATTATGGTATAATGGAAATGCTGTTGATCCAAAAGAGTATATTTCTTTTAATTAATTATTTATTTTGAAAAAACGTATTGCCATTATAGGTTCAACAGGTTCAATTGGCACTCAGGCTGTTGAAGTTATCAAACAACATCCAGAACGTTTTGAAGCAGAAGTTTTAACTGCTCAAAACAATGCTGATTTGCTGATCTCTCAGGCGATAATGCTAAAACCGAATGCCGTTGTAATTGGTAATGAGCAATATTACAATAAAGTTAAAGATGCTTTAATTCCTCTTGATATTAAAGTTTATGCTGGTGAAGAATCTCTTTCTCAGATTGTAGAAATGGATACCATTGATATGGTTTTAACTGCAATGGTCGGTTATGCCGGTCTTAAACCAACTATCAAAGCAATTGAATCTGGAAAACAAATTGCACTTGCCAACAAAGAAACCCTTGTTGTTGCGGGTGATTTGATTACAAAAATTGCCAGAAAAAAAGGTGTTAGTATTTATCCGGTTGACTCAGAACATTCAGCCATATTTCAATGCCTTGCTGGTGAATACATCAAAAGTATAGAAAAGATTTATTTAACTGCTTCTGGTGGTCCATTTAGAGGAAAAAACAAAGAATTTCTCAGTAATGTGAAAAAAGAACAGGCTCTGAAACATCCCAACTGGAATATGGGTTGCAAAATAACCATTGATTCAGCATCATTGATGAATAAAGGTTTAGAGGTAATTGAAGCAAAATGGTTATTTGGTGTTGAAGCTGATAAAATTGAAGTTATAGTTCATCCTCAATCCATAGTCCATTCGCTGGTTCAATTTATTGATGGCTCAATTAAAGCTCAAATGGGGTTGCCCGATATGAAATTACCTATTCAGTATGCTTTGAGCTATCCCGAGAGATTACAATCAGATTTCCAGAGATTTAATTTCATGGATTACCCTAATCTAACTTTTGAACAACCTGATTTAAAAAATTTTCGTAATCTTGCATTGGCTTATGAAGCATTAAGAATTGGAGGAAATACTGCTTGTATTCTTAATGCAGCTAACGAAATTGTTGTTTCTTCATTTTTAAAAGACAGAATTGGCTTTCTTGAGATGTCTGATATTATTGAAGAATGTTTACAAAAAATGAGTTTTGTTAAACAACCATCTTATGATGATTATGTGATGACTGACAAAGAAACTCGTATCTTTGCAAAATCATTGATTGTTTGATTAAACAAATAATATTTAATTACATTAAAATTGAAAATAAAACATTTATATGGAAATACTAATTAAGGCTTTACAATTAATATTTAGTTTGGCTATATTGATTCTTGTTCACGAGTTGGGTCATTTTCTACCGGCAAAACTCTTTAAAACAAGAGTAGATAAATTTTATCTCTTTTTTGATCCTTGGTTCTCTTTATTTAAATTTAAAAGAAAAGATACTGAATACGGAATAGGCTGGCTTCCCTTGGGTGGTTATTGCAAAATTTCCGGGATGATTGATGAATCTATGGACAAAGAATTAATGAAACAACCCCCGCAACCATGGGAATTCAGGTCTAAGCCTACATGGCAAAGACTTATTATTATGATTGGTGGTGTAACAATGAATCTTTTATTAGCCATACTCATTTATATCATGATGCTTTCGGTGTGGGGCGAAGAATATTTACCAACAGCCAATGTAAAATATGGAATTACTGTCGATTCTACTGCATACCAGATGGGATTAAGAAATGGTGATAAAATATTAAGCCTCGATAATAAGGTTGTTGAAGACTTTCAGAAGATCCCTTCTGTTATAATTCTTGATAATCCTAAAACCATACAGGTTATTAGGGATAGCGTGAAAATGGATGTTGTAATTCCTGATGGAACTATTGCAAAGATTATTAAGAATGGTAAAAAAAGTATTGATTTAATAAATGTTCGTTTTCCTTTTGAAATTGAAAGCTTTTCCAAGGAGTCGCCTGCCAAAATTGCAGGATTAAAACAGGGAGATAAACTTATTGGCATTAATGATATTCAAACTATTTATTTTGATGAATTTCGAAAAGAAATTGTCAAACACAAAAATCAACAAGTAGTTATACTTGCACTTAGATCAAAAGACACCGTTAAAGTTAATATTAAAGTACCGAATGATGGTCTAATTGGTATTGCTGCTAAAAGTCAAAACAGTTACTTTATATTTTCCAAAAAAGAATATACTTTTTTTGAAGCTATTCCAGCTGGTACTGCTAAAGCATTTTATTCTTTAAACAATTATATCAAACAATTAAGACTAATATTTTCTCCTGAAACTAAAGCTTACGAATCATTGGGTGGCTTTATTTCAATTGGTAATATTTTCCCTGCTGAGTGGCATTGGCAATCGTTTTGGGGTTTAACAGCTTTTCTTTCTGTAATACTTGCAATAATGAATATTTTACCAATACCAGCTTTGGATGGTGGTCATGTTTTATTTTTACTCTATGAGATAGTAACACGTCGCAAACCAAGTGATAAGTTTTTAGAATATGCCCAAATTGCTGGAATGATATTGTTACTCGGATTGTTGATATTTGCTAATGGTAATGATATTGTAAAACTATTCAGGTAGTTTTCTTTATTTTCAACTCTTTTCTAAACACAAAAACAAGATATTATCTTTTTTGATATTCTTGTTAATGTGTTTTTTGTTTTTTAAGAAATTATTAATACATTATTTGTTATTTGATTTATTAATCAATATGGAATGAAAAGAGCGTTTGCAGGGATTATATTTTTTATTTTAGTATTCTTATGTATAATAATCAGAGCACAAAAACCTTCTGATGTTGGAGTGTTGATCGATAAATTAAAATTCTCCAAAGAAGACACAAATAAAGTAAACATTCTTAACAATTTATGCGATTTAATTGAAAGGTCTGACCCTAAAAAAGCATTGAAATATGGTGAAGATGCTTTGATATTGGCTGAGAGACTCAATTTTAAAAAGGGGATTGTTATTTCATTCATCAGAACCGGATATATCCACTATTACCAAGGAGACAAAAACAAGGCTTTAGATTTATTTGAAAAGGCTTTGGTTTTAAGTATTAATATTAAAGACAAAAATCTCGAAGCAGAAGCTCTCAGAAAAATCGGAATTGTTTATGATTCGCAAAGTAATTATGCGAAAGCATTAGATTGTTACACAAAAGCGTTAAAAATAAAAGAGCTTACCAATGATAAACAGGAAACAGCTACCCTCTTATTGAACATTGGAGTTATCTACCACAATTTAAATAATTTTAATGAAGCTTTTGAATATGAAAACAAAGCATTATCTCTTTATTTGTTGGGAAACAATAAAAGTTTAACTGCTAATGCACTTGCAAGAATTGGAAATATATACTGCGATACGCTGAATAAATCTTTTGACTTAAAGAAAGCGATGGAATATTATGACAAATCCTTAAAATTATTTACAGAAGATAATCATAAAAGAGGAATTGCCATAATATATAACAATATGGCAGAAGTATATACCACACAAAAAGAATTTAAAAAAGCCTTACCTGCTTTTTTTAATGCCCTTAAAATGCGAAAAGAATTGGGTGATAAAAACGGTATTTCTATACTTTATCATAATATTGGTAATATTTACAAGAAAATAAGCGATTATAAAAATGCAGAAATATATGTATTACAAAGTCTTGAAATCTCTAAGGAAATAAGTTTCCTCGAATATGACAGGAAAAATTATATTTTGTTATCCGAAATTTATGCTGCTAAAGGCAATTACAAACAGGCTTATGAGAACCAGAGGTTTTTAAATATGGTAAATGATAGTATTTACAATAATGAAAGCAGCAAACAGATTAATGAAATGAAGACAAAATACGAAACTGAAAGCAAAGAGAAAGAAATAAGGCTGCTAAATAAAGATAAGGAAATTAAAGAAATTGCTTATAATGAAAAACTAAAAAAACAACGCATAATTATTTTCTCTTTCGTTATAGGATTTTTAATAATATCGGGGTTCTCGATTATCTTATTCAGACTTTATCAACAAAAAAAGGTTGCCAATGTGTTGCTTGCAATGCAGAAAGAGGAAATTTTGGAAAAGAACGAAGAGCTGAATCAGCAAAAAGAAGAAATTACAGCCCAAAGAGATGAAATTGAATTGCAAAGAAATGAAATAGAAAAAAAGAACATCCATATAACTGATAGTATTCGTTATGCAAAACGAATACAACAAGCTATTTTGCCTTCTAAGGAACTCGTAGAAAAACTTATACCCGATTCATTCATTTTCTTTAAACCAAAAGATATTGTCAGTGGCGATTTTTATTGGTTCGATTGGAAAGGAGAAAATAAGGTTTATTTTGCAGCTGTAGATTGTACAGGACATGGTGTGCCTGGTGCATTGATGAGCATTCATAGTTTTAATTTGCTGGACAAAGCATTGAATGAATACAAAAAAGAAAAACCCTCTGAGATAATTGATTTTTTAGATACCAATATTCAAAAGACCTTACAACAAAAGAATGATTTATATACAATAAAAGATGGAATGGACATTGCTCTTTGTTGTATCAATAAAAATAACAACACACTCGAATATGCAGGAGTTTACAATCCCTTATATCTCTTCAGAAATAACGAACTAATCGAATATAAAGCAGATAGACACTCTATAGGAGATACTTTAAATGAGAAATTTGATGGTTATAAAAATCATATGATCCAATTAGAACCCAATGATGTATTATATGTTTTTTCAGATGGTTTTGCAGATCAATTTGGTGGCAAAAGAAATCAGAAGTATATGATAAAACAATTTAAAGAAACCTTGCTAAAACTTCATCAGTTGCCAATGGTAGAGCAAAAACTTTATCTGGCAGAAATTTTTGAAGAATGGAAAGGCAACAATAATCAAATAGATGATGTATTGGTTATTGGAGTTAGAATAACATAAAGATTTTATTTCTATCTATAATAGAAAAGGAATAATAATTTCAAAAAGTAAATATTTTTTTAGGAATCTAAAAAAAAGTGTATCTTTGCCCCACTAAAAAAATGGATCGGTAGTTCAGTTGGTTAGAATGCCGCCCTGTCACGGCGGAG
>DYDE01000181.1 GCA_020718065.1 Marinifilum sp.
TTTAGCCATTTTTTGGTTGAGTTGCTGCTGCAATTTATACTTTTTAGACATTTTTTAGTTAAGTTGCAGTTGCACTTTATACTTTTTAGGCATTTTTTGGTTAAGTTGCAGTTGCATTTTATACTTTTTAGACATTTTTTACCTAAAATGCTGCTGCTTTTTACACTTTTTATGCATTTTTACATAAAAACGTAAAAGCATTTCAAGTTTTCTTTAGAATTTCTGCTCATAACGCATTTGATTTCTTTTATTTAAGTTAATTAAAATATTAAAACAATCTGTTTGATTTATCATTAGATTTGTATTAATTTTAAACTCTTATTTCTTAATAAGTTTAAATGAATTTTTAATAAAACAACCAAATAATAAAGATATGAAAACACTATTTTTTAGTATAATGCTGGTAATCTCCATCAGTTTTTTTTCATTTATAAACAAAACCATTACCAGCCCCAATGCTTTTAATATAAAGGAAATAGAAAAATCTCTTGCCAAGGTCAACGATTCGCTCTATGCTGGCAAATACGAAGTCTCAAATATGCTTTATTTGGCTTTCGAAAAGGAATTGAAAGATAACAAACAGTATGATCTTCTGAAAATTATCCAGATCGATTCGCTCAACTGGAGAGATCCTTTGGCTTATAACGAACCCTATGTTGAATATTATTATCGCCACCCATCTTACTTTGAATATCCTGTTGTAAATATATCATATGAAGCAGCAAATTTGTTTTGCGATTGGCTCACAACATCTTATAATGCTTCATCGAAAAGAATGTTTAAAAAAGTATTGTTCCGGTTGCCAAGCGAAAGCGAATGGGAAACTGCAGCAAGGGCTGGCTGGAAAGATATATCATATCCCTGGGGTTACAGATTATATGGAAAAGAGGGAAAAATGTGCAATTACTATAGTATTGGTGACGAGTATATAAAGTATGACACCATAAACAAAACCTATTTCTTAGATTTTAAACAAATAACAAACAATCTAAATGATGCTGGTTATATTACGGCTCCAGTTATATCTTTTTATCCCAACGATTTTGGCATGTATAATGTTTGTGGAAATGTTGCAGAAATGACAAATAAAAAAGGTGTTTCATGTGGAGGAGGTTGGAGAAGTGCAGGAGGCGATGTAAAGGTAACATCAAGAGCGCATTATACCGGTTCGGCAATAGATCTTGGGTTTAGGTATTTTATGGTTGTAGTAGAGGAATAGTGTTAAGGAATTTATAATTTCGAAATCTTTATTATTTATCTTAATTCATTTAAATAAAATACTTAATAAAAACACCTATCAAATTAGGTTAAATTGTTATAAATTATATTGTTATTTATAAACAAATTGTAACTTTATCCATTATTAAACTAAACATTAAATTATGAAAACAAAACATCTACTTTTTGCAAGTTTATTTATGCTATTTATTGGAGCAAATCCAATTAAAGCACAGTCTTGGGCACCAGTTGGAGCTATCTGGCATTATACAAGAAATACTGAATTTCCACCTTACGTTCAATCGTATATAAAAATAATTTCTGAAAAAGACACTATAATTAATAGTGTAAGTTGCCGTAAGTTAATTAGATTTAAACCCGCTATGATATCAGGTACTCCAAATGTATATAGAGATATTTTATATATGTATGAATTAAACCATAAAGTATATTATTATGTTAATTCATTAAACAGATTTTGTTTACTGTATGATTTTAATGCAAATGCCGGCGATAGTTGGGTTTTGGATGAGTTTCCCGCAGCATGGGGAGATACTATAAAGGTTATTTCAACAGGAACAATTAATATAAATGGACATCAAAAGAAAACGATGCAAATAACAAATACTTGTGCACAATATGGTTTTGGTGGAACTTTAATTGAAGATATAGGAAATACCTTGTATATGTTTCCAACTTTTGATATGAATTTTGAAGGACCTTTAAGATGCTACCAAGACAATATTCTTGGATTATACAACACTGAAGTTGCACCAAGTTGCGAATTTACAACTGTTGGTATTGAAGAATATACAGACAAAGATAATATTTTCATTTACCCAAACCCTGCTAATAATACAATTAATATAATAATTGACAATAACAGTAATGCTATTGTTAAGATAATAAATGCAAAAGGGCAGCTAATAAATGAAATAAAATCTGTAAAGGAACATGAAACAATTGATGTTTCAGGTTTACCAGCAGGAATGTATATTGTGCAATTGGTATTTGATAATAAGATTGTAAATAAGAAAATACAAATTAGCAATTAATGCTAATTGTAGCTTATATTTTAAAATGAATAACCCTGAGGCAGAGCCTCGAGGTATCTGGGTAATATTAGCCACAGATTGCACAGATTCACGCAGATAGTTCTGTGATAATTTGTGAAATCTGTGGCAAAGAAATAACAACAACAAATTGTTAATGCATACCCCGAGGCAGAGCCTTGAGGTATGCATTAATTAAATATAGCCCATTATTTTATAAGTTAAGTAGCCGATCATTTCATGTATCAGCTTGTCCCACTTTACAAAACACCCAACATTGGGAACCAACAAATAATCTAATTGATATCTGCGTTTACCCACATATTTATCTGTAACATAAGGTGTAAATTGCAGACCAACTTTCTTAAAACAACCTACAGCTCTTCGCATATGCGTGGCAGATGTGATTAACAATATCTTTTTATGCTCTTTGTTTTTATATAATATTTTAGAAGTAAACAAAGCATTTTCACGCGTATTATCAGATAAAGAATCAACAGTAATAACACTGTCGGGAATACCTATTTCTATCATATACCGCCTGATAAGATTTGCTTCCAGCATATCGCGATACACCAAATTACCAGCACCACTCGAAATAAAAATGCTTTTAATTCTTTTTGTTTTATACAATGAAATAGTTTGAAACAACCTATCAGGATTATTGCGGAATATAAGTCTATTGGTTTCTGTTTCGTAGTTTACCATACCACCACCCAACAACAAACCAATATCGTAGCACGAATCAAGCTCAGATGTTTTTGTATTAGGATATTCCCACCATCGCATCACTTCATCAGTTATAAAATTATTGGTAAAAAACAAAAAAAGAAACAATACAGCAAGAATGATTTTCCTTTTCTTTGTTATATTTCGGACAAAAACAGCAACAACAATCAAAAGAAATATCCAGATCAATGGATGTGTAAAAAAACTTAGTATTTGCGAGAGAATAAAAAACATATTTTTATTATTGAAAGTAATAAGTGACTAAAGTGAACTAAAATGCCTAAAGAAAAACATTATTAAAATACTTAATAAACATCATACTAAACGCTAGTAACTTTATGAACTTTAGTCACTTTATGAACTTTAAATACTTTATGAACATTAAGTACTTTAAAACTATCTTTCGTAACTACCCTTGCGTAACATTTTCTTATCCTTCACCATCATATTTCCCATTGCAACCATATGAATTATATTGAAAGAAGCATCGAACAATACCACATCAGCATCTTTTCCTACCTCTACCCTACCCTTTTGTTTTAGTTTTAATGCATCTGCAATATTTGAGGTAATTACTTTCAAAGCTTTTTCTAATGGCAATCCTTCGTTTTTAACAGCATCGGTCATTTCAGTGAGAATAGATTTGGGGTATCCCATTTCCAATCTGATTAAATTCCCCTTTTCATCAAAGTCGGGTAAAGAACCACAGGCATCAGAAGTCATAGTGATGTTTTCTAAAGGAACACCAGCTTTCATTAGCTCAACAATTGCCTTGGAAGGTTTAATTTCATATTGAGGAAAATAAGGATACGAACTTGCAGTGATGTCAATATATCCTTTTTTCCCATATTCCTTTGCATCTTCAAAAATATAATCATTTCTATTGATATGGGTCGGAATAAACTGTGTAAATTTCAGTTCGCTTTTAGCAACAGCATCATAAATTGGTTGAAAAGGATTTTGTGCATCGCCCATATGAATGTTTACAATACCTGCTTTACCACCAAGCATCCCTCCCACTCTGGCGTGTTCTGTCAATCGGATTAATTCTTCAGTTGTAGGAAATGATGTTCTATGATCAGAGATGGCAATTTCTCCAACACCAATTATTTCCTCAATGGTTGCAATATCTTTACCAACATCGCCTGTAATTGTTGGAGTTGGTACCTGATAAGCTCCGGTAAACATCCATGCAGAAACACCCTCCTGACGCAAACCTTTTACTTTCATTAAAACTGATTCTACATTTCTGGTCATTCCATCTGTACCCAAACAACCAATAACAGTTGTAACACCAGCTTCGAGCATGTGGCTCAATTGCATTTCAGGAGTTCTTGTTGCAGGACCACCTTCGCCACCTGCTCCTGCAATATGCACATGTGCGTCAATCAATCCGGGAACTAATTTTAAACCAGTTGCATCAATCACTTCTATATTAGGAAGTCCATTGTAATTGATTTCGTTTTCTATGGCAATTATCTTGGTACCTGCCAACAAAACATCCTTTTTGCCAATATAATCGGGTGTGTAAACTTCACAATTTTTAAATAATATCATATTTCCTACATTTAAAGTTTATTCGTATTTATTAATCAATTCATCCAAATAAGGTTGAATGGCTGAAAGTATTGCTTCACTGGTTTTTTCTCCTGCGATCAATGTTTTAGTTGAAAGTTTTTTCTCATCTTTTATAATAGTCAATTCATCTTCCAATATCTCTATTAAAATACCACCTGGTACCAGCTGTTCTTTCAATGATTCTTCGGCATCATTCGGATTTTCAAGAATTACAATATCTGCACCCTGATGTACAAAGCCAAAATCATAAATATCGAACCTGTTATGACAGAATAAAGCAAAGTTAACATCGGGATTTCTCAGTACAATCTTTACATTTTGATCATGGGCTACATTTTTGTAAAAATAATTACCATTAAAATGAACACCTTCTTCTGTTAATGCAGCCATACAAATAGTAGGTTTTAACAGTTTTAATTTATTCAATAATAAATTAGAAAAAGCCAGACCAATTTTGTTTCCAGCAATAATCGGAATTCTCGAAAATTCAGGTTTGTAAAAATGCGAAGCCATAATCAAACCAGGTACATCAATTGAACCTCCTATAGCTGGAGCTAAATGCATAAAAACTCCCGGACCTGCATTAATTTCAATGATACCAAAATTACCTTCCGTCCATGGTTTAGAAATATCACCAGCTAAAACGTCAATTCCCATACATTTAACTTTAAAATAACGAGCAATTGATTCTGTCATTTCAATATTTTTTGGATGAATTTTATCTGTAACATTCAATGAAACACCACCTGCAGAAATATTTGCAACCCTTCTCAGCGTAATTCTCTCACCGTTTTTTGGAACAGATTGTAAAGTTAAATGTTGCAAAGCAAGGTATTCGTTCAAATCGATATCCTTTTTAATTTTACACAAAGGAGAACGAGCGTTATCTAACCTTACTTCTTTATCGTTTTCAACATCAATTAATTTTTCAATGGTATCAGTTCCGTTTCCATCAACATAAGCAGGAACTCTTTGCAAAGCTGCAGCAAATTTACCTCCTACCGTTAATAAACGATGGTCTGTACCATAAATCTGCTGTTGTACAATTATCCCATCAAATTTTACTCCTTCTTTTGTAACTGCATCAATAATCTTTTGATAGGCTTTTTTAACTTCTTCTTCCGATTCTATGCCAGTAGTAACTCCTTGTCCTTTGTGACCAGCAACTGGTTTTACAACAACAGGATATCCAAGCTTTTTAGCTTCAGATATTGCTTCTTCAACAGAAAAACAATTTCTACCTTTAGGAGTAGGAAAACCACACATTTCGAGAAACTCACCACACATATCTTTAAACATGGTAAATTCTGTATCTTTAATACCATCGGTATGAAAAGTTGTGGAACGCCCCCTCAATTGCTTGCAACCATATCCCCACTGAAACTGGTTTTCTTCTTTAAGAAAGAATACTGGAATATTTCTTTTCAAACCAGCTTCTACCAATGAATATAATGTTGGGCCACCCAATAATGTTTTATCAAATGCAGCTTGTAACTTAATAAAATTACCTTTAATATCATATACAACTTTTTCATTCATAGCTTTAAACCATTCACTGAGCATATAAACAGCATCTTCAGCAATGTAATCATCGAGAAATTCAACAGCAACAACATAATCTTCTCCATCCTCTCTAACCGAATAATTATTAATATAAAGGTCTATATCCATTTTAAGTACTTCAATCAATACTTTGGCATATAAATCTATAACAGTTGATGGTTTCTTCTTTATAATTGCAGGAAATGCTGCTTTTACTGTTTCCCAATAATAATCTACTTCAGGACCATCAGGGTCTAAAAACATATTAAAAACCAATGCTTTTGAATTAAGGTAATAACTAGGTCCGTTATACACATAAAACTTACTCACATCAAAATCTCTTTCTTTGTTATCCATAGTTTTACTTTTTTAAGATTATCTACTTATTATTTTTATAATATTATTCTTCTATATCAGATATAAGAAATTCAAACCTACATAATATTTTAAAAAAATACAAATACAAATAAGAAATATATAAAAAAAAAAATTTGAGTTGAACTATCTGTACCTAAATTAGGTTTCATAAATAATTATTCCCAGAATGGCTTAACTTATTTACAATTTTTAGTGTCCAAGTATATTGAAAGAGATTCTTCGCTCTGCTCAGAATGACAGATCGTTTGTATGCAATGTAAGGTGGAGGGGTTTGATGGCGGCTTCGCCGCCA
>DYDE01000182.1 GCA_020718065.1 Marinifilum sp.
TCTTTTATTTCAAGAATATCTGCAATTTTTTCTGTACTTTCACCGCAATCGTGATTAACAACATCACGTAATCGTCCTTTGTTTTTATCTTTTATAAAAGATTCATAAAAGTTTTCACTTTTATCCATACCTCCCACAGATGTGGCTGATATTAATCCAGTTCTTAATTCGGAAATATTAGTAATTCCAGCATTTGATACTGCTTGTTTTGCAGCTATAATTCCGAGCAATGCTGTTCTGGTGTATTTATCAAAGTTTGTAATGCCTGCAATAAGAGCCAATTCCTGGTTTGTTTTTTTTACTTCACAAACAGGTATGTTTCCTTTATGAATTGTTTTCATTATCGTGATATCAGCTATTCCTGATTTATTTGCATAAATAGAATCGAGAACTTCTTTGATATTACAACCAATAGAAGATATTATACCTATTCCGGTTATAAAAACTCTTGACGACATTAGAATTAATTATTTTTTATTTGCTTTAATGTATTCAGCAATAGTGCGTATTGAAAAGAATATCTGTTTTCCATCATCAGGATTCTCTATTTTTAACCCATATTTTTTTTCGAGAATAACAATCAATGAAAGAGCATCAATTGAATCTAATCCTAATCCATCACCAAAAAGAGGAGCTTCCGCATCAATATCATCTGGTGTAAGATCTTCAAGGTTTAACTCATTGATGATTTCTTCTTTTAATTCTTTAATTAGTGTTTCCATAAAATACTATGCTTTATTTTTATATATTTTGTTTATGTTTTCAATATTTAATTCAATATTTGTATCACCAGATTCTTTCTTTTGAATAAGACATAAAAAAGAATCATAAACAGGACTTTGCAAAATTTTATCTTCCTGTTTTTTTTCATATTCAACCCATCCGGCAATACAACATTTTGCTTTGCAATTATTCAACAAATCATTTGCCATTGTTATTAATAAAGAAGGATTAAATTTTTGAGAGATCAACAACATGTTCTCACCCTTAAATCCATTTCTGATACATATTTCCCCAATCATGATATTGGGTAAGGTATAAACAAAAATGGAAGGATTGGGATAATATTTTGTTTTGTCTTTAATAGTATCGAAATAATCTATATCCGTATCTAGGGAAGAACTTGCGTTTTGAATAATAATAGCTATTTCGTTTTCTTTATATTCTTTAATATTTGAATTTTTTAACATGACCACGTTGGTGAGAAATGCAAGTTTGCTAAGATTATCCATTTTAAAGAATTTTGGATAAGGGTTCTGCTGATTTCTAAATGCTGTTTTAATAAAATCATTATACTCAGTAGAGTTCTCACAGGTAAAGATAGTTTCTCCATTTAAGAGAACAGAATTGTTTCTTATGATGCAATAGCCGGATATATATGTTTTTTCTACCATCACTTAGAATAATATACTGCTGCATTGCAACCTCCAAATCCGGAAGCTGTTTTCAGGCATGTGTTTAAAGTCTTTTCTTCTACTTTCGAAATAACATTTATTTTTTCAGTTACCCCAAGATTTTCAAAACCCATTGTAGGAATTAAAGTATCATTTTTCAAAGCATGAATGCTGATTATAGATTCAATTATCCCTGCTGCACCCAAAGTATGACCAAAATAACCCTTTAAACTATTTACCGGAATTTCAGTTAGTCCTGCTAATGTAAAAGCTTTTGATTCCATCTCATCATTATAGGAAGTAGCCGTACCATGTGCAGAAATAAATCCAATTTTGTTTGCATTTGATACTTCCGCTTCTTTTAAAGTACTATCAATTGCATAAAACAAACCATCGCCTGTTCTGGATGGACCAGAAATATGATTTGCATCGTTACTTGTAGCACCACTCAATACTTTTATTTTTTCATTCTCTTTTATTAATGCAGGGTTTGAAGTTAAAATAACGGTGCCGCATCCTTCTCCCAAAGTTATACCATCTCTTGCAATATCAAAAGGTTTGCATGGATTTGGACTTATTGCTTTGAAAGATTGAAACCCAGATATTATAAATTCTGTTAAAATATCTCCCCCCGATACAATTACATTGTCGTATTGTCCTGATTTAATTAATCTGGTTGCCAGAATTATTGCAGACAATCCAGAAACACAAGCATGCGAAACAACAATTGGTTCGTTTACTAAATGAAAATGCTTTTGAATAAGATTGGCCATTTCCCAAAGTTTTAAACGTTTCCGGTCAATATTAATATTGTTATCCGGTTCTAATAATTCAATATTTCCTTTGGTAGTAGATAATATTAAGAGAGTTTTATTATCTGAAATATTAATATCAGTTTGTTTTAATGCATCAGTGATAGAGAGAATAAACAATTTCTCTACTTTGGTATAAAGTGTATTGTCTGATATCTTTCCAAATGCATCGGTAATATTACTCCAGTTTATATATGAAGCTTGAATTTGCGTTTGTGAGAGTTTGGTATCAGATGTGAGCATAATTCCACTCTTTCCTTCTTTACAATTAAGGAAATTTTCGCTAGAAGTAAAACCTAAAGAGCTTATTATATTATCAGAAGCAATGTAAACATCAACCATACTCACAGCAATTGGTTTATTAATTTATTTTGTAATTTCCCATTTTTTCTTCCATTCAGCAAAAAAAGCAGGAATAGTAAGATGAAGTTCACCTTTTTCATTTAAAAACACCTGAACAGATTCTCCGGTAGCCACCACTTCATCTGTTCCTTGTTTTACCATCAAATATTTAAATGTTATTTTGGCAGCATCACTATCAATATACTTCACTTCAATTGTAGCTTTTTCTCCATACTTCAATGTTTTCTTATAATCACAGTTGATCTTAACCAAAGGCGTTACATATCCGTGATTAAAAACATCAAGATACCCAAGTTTATATTTAGCACCAAAAGCTTCTCTGCCATCTTCGAAATATTTCAGATAATTTCCGTGCCAAACAATGCCCAACGAATCGACTTCGCTAAAGCGTGGCGATATATCTGTCTTTTCGCTAAGTATAACTTTTCCCATTTTCACCTAAATATTTAATTGGCAAAGATAGGTTTTTATACAATACAATTCTGCTTAATGGTTAAGTTTTTAAAGAAGAAAGACATTAAAAAACAAAGTAATAAATCGGGCTTTTGTTCAAAAGCAAAAAATAAATAGTTAAAAAAAACACTGAAAATCAAACCATAAAATAGTACTGTTTTACACCAATTTTATTCCAACTCTAACAAACGGATTCCTGTTTTCTCAAGTTCTATTATTTTTTGTTTATATAACAAACCGATAGCTTTCTTAAAGGTTTTTTTACTCATTTCCATTTCTTTTGTAATTTCTTCTGGAGTACTATTGTCTGTTAACGCTAAAAAGCCACCATTGGATTTTAGTTTTTCAAGAATTAATTGTGCATTTGGTTCAATGTTTCCATAGCCTTGTTTTTGTAATTGTACATCTATTTTATTGTCTTCTCTGATTTTTTTAATATAGGCTTTTCTTCTATCACCAATTTTAATCTGGGCAAAGAGTTCATTATGGTATATGAGTCCTTTGTGAATATTATTTATGATAACATTTATTCCTAGATCAGTTGATTCGCCTATAAGTACTTCGACCTCGTCTCCTTCTTTCACTGTTAGTTCATCATTGTCGAGATAGCCATTTATTTTTGAGGATGCAACTAACCTATCGCTTTCTTCATCTCTATACATGTAAATAATATACCATTTTCCTTCTTCCATCTTCTGGGCTTGTTCTCTAAAAGGAACAAACAATTGTTTTTCTAATCCCCAATCGAGAAAAGCACCATGTTGCGAAACCATTTCAACTTTCATATATGCAAATTGATGAAGAAATACATGAGGAGTTAAGGTTGTTCCAATAATTCTGTCTTCACTGTCTTTATATACAAATACTTTAATTTCTTCTCCTACGGTTATCCCTTCAGGTATATATTTATTTGGTAACAACAATTCATTACCTTCCCTGTCACTAAGAAACAAGCCAACCGAAGTTTCTCTTCTCACTTCTAGAGTATTATGTTTTCCTAATTCTATCATGTTATTATCTTGGATATATTTAAATGTAAAATAAATTAAAAATAAGCTGAAAAACAAATTAGTGAACAAATAGATAATTTGTTTTTATAAGGGATTCCTTATTATCAATCAATAACACCAATTTGGATTTTATTTTTTCTTATTTTTGAATTGAAATATTTTATTTTTTTAAATCTTTTTGTTTAACTTTGATTGTTTATTGGTTTAAATTCAAATTTTTATTCTTATTAAACCTCTCATAATTAATGATTTTTGTTTTTATTACAGATTAAACTATTAAATAATTATTCACCAAAAAATTAATAATATGAAAAAAAGTTACACCATTTTAATTCCAGTAATTTGTTTGGTAGTTTTTTTACCAAATATTGTTTTAGGTCAGAATAAAGAATTAAAAAACAACGAAATACCTCAAGACGTTGTTACTGTTCTTAATGAATACATGAAAATTCTTACAACCAGCACTTCTGTTGATGATGCTGCCAGTAAACTTGTAAAAATAGCAGGAGGTCATTTATTAACATCCGATTTAACAGGTATTTCCAGTGATGTTAAAATGTTTAGTTTGAAAAAAGATTTTGAAAACTCAAAGTTTTATGCATATCCTCCGGTAATTACCCGTTGCATGCTTGTTCCTGGCGATTATGATGGGTTTCAATCAACTCTTTTCGAAGGAGACAGATATAAAATATGGATTAAGAAAAAAGATGGGGTAAACGGAATGCCTGCTCCTATTCCAATTATTAAACCTAAATCTGGCACCCCAAAAGTAGTATCAAATATAGGTAGTTTATAAAATTTAATTATTTGGTTAAAAGAGGATACTTTTTTTGGAAAGTATCCTCTTTTTTTGCTTTCAATTTTTGTAATAAAAAAATTAAGTACTTATTATATCCAATAAGTTTAAATTTGTTGTTAAATAAAGTTTCATTTAATTCTGTTTTTTTAATATTATCAGGAGGTTAATATGTCTAAATCAAAATTCTATCACATCGACAAAACGGGAACCTTTTCAAGCATTCCTACTATGGAGGAAGCCTTGGTTGCTAATAAAACTGGTGGTTTTATATGGCTTTGTTATGTTGATCCAAACCAGGAAGATCTCTCTAAGCTAATGGATCCTTTGGGTTTTCATCCTCTTTCGATAGAAGACTGCCTTGATGATATTCAAATTCCTAAAATTGAAGATTTTCCGGGAAATACGTTCATTCTTTTTAATGATTATAGCTATGCTAATAAAAAATTAGCAATTGAAGAAGTAAACTTTTTTATTGGAAGCAATTTTCTTGTCAGTGTGATAAGAAAAGGTCTTTATTCAAAAAAACTTAATGAAACTACCGTACAAATAGCAGCCAAGAATATTGATAAAATTAAGCAGGGACCAGCTTTTCTTATGCATATTATTATTGATTTTATTGTAGATAAAAAATTCGAAACCATTGAAGCCATGGAAGACGAACTTGATAGAGCAGAAGAAGCTATGTTGACAAAAATATCGGAATTTAATCTCGGTGATTTACAATATTTAAGACGTGATCTGCTGGCACTTCGCAAGAGCTTGTTTCACGAAAGAGAAATACTTGTAAAAATTTGCCGAAAAGATTCGATTTTCATTCCCGAAAAAGCAATTTTACATTTTCGCGATATATATGACCACCTTGCTAATTTCTTTGAACTAACAGAAACATTCAGAGAAATTGTAACAAGTCTTATGGAAATGCATCTGTCTTTGCTTAACAACCAAATGGCAAAAATTTCTAATCAAACAAATTTTATTGTCAGGCGTTTAACTTTTATTACCACTATATTTATGCCCTTAACACTATTGTCAGGTATAGGTGGTATGTCTGAATATTCGATGATGACCAACCCTGCAAACTGGAAATTTACTTACCCAGCATTTATTATGAGTATGATAATAATTGGAATTATAAGTTATTATTTATTAAAAAGGCTGGAAAAGAAGGATAAAAATAAAGATATAATATTTGGAAAAGTGAAATGAAGAAGTTCGTAGTTGGGAGATAGATTGAACACTGATGACGCTGATTGAGCAGAGTTTCGCTAAAAAGCTTTAGAATTATTTAAATGAATAATCCCGAAGCAGAGCCTCGAGTTGGGGTGTTAAAAATAGCTAAATTAATAAATATTTCATCGTTCCATAAATATTTGAATATTTGCTGAAATTAATATACTATGGTAAAGAGAAAGCAAAATAAGAAACATTCTTTGGAAACTACCGATTGGAAGCAGAAGGCAATTAAAAGAGGAAAAGAAACTAAATCTTTAAACAAGCGGATCAGGGAACTTATTGCAAGCCGTGATTCATGGAAAGATAAATATACTGAATCAAAGAAGTAATGCGTTACATGGAAAAGCGAATTAAATAAGATTAAAATAAAACTGAACGAAATACTAAGTCAATAAAAAATAATGTAACTCGTCCTATTAACCATGTGTTCCCTTGCATCTTAATTAGCCTTTTGCTTTCAATTAAACTTACTACTTCGGCCAGTTTTAGGTCAATTAGCAAGATTATGGTTTTAGTTAATTTGTATCTTGATTTAAACATCAAAGAGCCTTGTCACGTAACCATTTTATTATGGGTAAAGAAGATGGGTATCTACAAATTGACCCAAAC
>DYDE01000183.1 GCA_020718065.1 Marinifilum sp.
AGTTGCCCAGTACGACAGTTTAGCAAACTGTTGGTTTCAGCCTCTCACCCATCTCTCCATTTTTTTTAGAGAGTGCAAAGATAAAAAAAATTATAACTTAGAAAGAAAAAAATAAATATTATTTAAAAATTAAAAATAGTTTATTACTTTTGCACCTCCAAAAGGCGAGGTAGCTCAGATGGTTAGAGCGTCGGATTCATAACCCGGAGGTCACGAGTTCAACTCTCGTCCTCGCTACTACAAAAACCTGAAACATATTATTATTTTGTTTCAGGTTTTTTTTTGTATTTGACTGAATTGCTTCTATTTAGTTTTAGTTAAGTTTGTTAATTGAGCAAAAGAAAATAATTAGTTTAAAAGCAAAAATTCACTGAACTTTGCTGAAATTTTTTTACTTACTAAAAGTGCATTGTGGTTAAAATAGGATCAGTTGAATTACTCGATTTCCCATTATTACTTGCTCCTATGGAGGATATCAGTGATCCTCCCTTCAGGGAATTATGCAAATTGTATGGTGCAGATTTAATGTTTACAGAATTTGTTTCCTCTGATGGTCTTATTCGTGATGCTATTAAAAGCTTAAAGAAATTCGATTTCTCCGAAGAGGAACGTCCATTGGGAATTCAAATATTTGGTCATGATGTCGATAAGATGAAACAAGCGACTGTGATGGCTGAAAAGGCGAATCCCGATCTAATTGATATTAACTTTGGTTGTCCGGTGAGAAAGGTTGTTAAAAAAGGAGCAGGTGCTGCCTTACTCTCAGATATCCCTAAAATGATAATGATAGCAGCTGAGGTCGTTAAAAGCACGAATTTGCCAGTTACTGTTAAAACCAGACTAGGATGGGATGAGAGTTATAAACCTATTGTGGAAGTTGCTGAGAGAATGCAAGATGTGGGGGTTAAGGCTATCACTATTCATGGACGAACAAGGGCGCAAATGTACACTGGGAAAGCTGACTGGACACTTATTGGTAAAGTGAAAGAAAACCCTCGTATGTTTATTCCTGTTTTTGGTAATGGAGATATTGATAGTCCACAGAAAGCCCTTGAAATGAAGCAAAAATATAATGTAGATGGTATTATGATTGGCAGGGGAAGTATTGGAAATCCTTGGATTTTTAAAGAAATTAAATATTTCTTACAAACCAATAGAGAACATCCTACAGTCAGTATTTCAGAGAGAGTAGAAACTTGTCGTTCACATATTTTAAAATCTGTTGTATGGAAAAGTGAAAAAACAGGTATTGCTGAAATGAGGAAACATTATAGTCATTATTTTAAGGGGTTGTATGATTTTAAAAAGCTCAGAATAAAACTTATGTCAGCATATTCTCTTAATACTGTCCTTGATGTTATCAACGAAATTGAAAACAAATACGCCTTGTAATAAATATCTATACACTATAATAATATATAAATGCGAATCAATAACAAACTTGCTCTTTTGTTTCTTTTGATAGGAATATTTTCGGGTGTTACTGTTGGAGTTTATTCTTATTATAGTGCAAAAAATGCATTGGTGTCCAGAACTTTTGACCAACTTAAATCATTAAAATTTGTTAAGAAAAAACAAATTGAAGGATTTTATGCTGATCGTGTGCGTGACATCAAGCTTTTTTCTCAATCGGAAGATGTTAATAAGCTATTAAAACTACTCAACAAAAGCTCTAAATCACTATCTAATGAGTTTGAGCATTATGAATACAATCGCTATTTTAACCGTTATATACAATCTTGTGGTTATTATGATCAATTTATTGTAGGTGATACTACTGGATGGATGATATATACAGATGTTAGTGAAAGCAAGCCAAATTTTAACTTTGTTTTAGATACTATTAAAAATAAAATTCTTAAAAGTGTTTTTGAAAAAACAATTCTTTCAAAGCAAACAACAATCCAGGACTATCAAAACGATAACAATAAACCTGTAAGCTATATTGCCTCTCCCATTGAAGATGAAAAAGAAGATGTGATTGGAGTAATAGCCATGCAAATTTCTTTAACAGGCATTAACAAAATAATGCTGGAAAATAATAATCAAAGCGGGTTAGGAAATACAGGTGAAACATATCTGGTTGGCAGTGATTATCTGATGCGGAGTTTTTCACGATTTAAAAATCAGTCTGTTTTAAAAACAAAGGTTAAAACCATAGCATCCATAAATGGTCTTAATAATATTGATAGTACTGAAATTATTAAAGATTACCGAAATGTAAACGTATTAAGCTCATATAGTCATTTGAATATCCCCGGACTAAACTGGGTTATAATTGCAGAAATTGATTTGAATGAAGCAATGGTCCCAGTTAAAGCAATTCGCAATGATATTCTATTCTTAAGTATTGTACTTATATTATTTATTTTAGGTTTTGCTCTGTTCATTGCCCGTTCGATATCATTGCCCATCATTAAACTCAGAAATGCAACTATTAAAGTTGGGGAAGGTGATTTTGCTACAAAAGTCTCCATTAAATCTAATGATGAAATTGGAGAACTTGCTGAAACTTTTAATAAAATGACTTTTCGTTTGCAAACAATTACAGAGGAGCTCAAAGAAAGAGAAGAACATTTAAGTCATTTTTATGAAGCAACACTTGATGGAATTGTGTTGCATGAAAATGGGGAAATGATGTTGTTTAACAAAGCATTGGCTGTTATCACTGGATATAATTCGGAAGAATTAAACAATAAAAAAGTTCAGGAACTTATCGACATTAAGAAAAATCATATAAAAGAAGAACAACAACAAGTGTTTTCTTATGAAACTTGTTGCTATAGAAAAGGAGGTGATAAGTTCCCAGTAGAAATTCAGGAAAGCATGATTGATTTCAAGGGGAGAATGATAAAAGCAACGGTCATCAGAGATATAAGTGAAAGAAAAAATGCAGAAAATGAGCTCAAATCAGAAAGGGAAAAGCGGCTTTCAGCTTTGATTGATGGCCAGGAAATGGAACGTCAGCGTTTCTCACGCGAATTGCATGATGGATTGGGGCAGGAACTTATTGCCATGAAAATGAAATATGAAAACACCATCAATCAGCAATGCGGAGGCGCAAAAGATAAACTTGTTCTTTTATTGGAACAATTTGACAAAGTTATTGATGAAGTAAGAAGAATATCGGAAAACCTGATGCCTTCGATTTTAAAAGAATTTGGTATTGATAATGCTTTGAAAAACTTAAGCAAAACTTTTTCTGCTTTATCGGGAATTAAGATACATTATGATTCCATTGGAAACTTTGATAAAATAGATGATAAAACAAAAACCTATTTATACCGAATTTCTCAGGAAGCCTTAAATAATATTGCCAAACATTCCGAAGCTTCTGAAGTGAATATTCAGTTAATTGAAATAACAGGCAATTTGAGGTTAATTATTGAAGATAATGGAAAAGGTTTTAATTTTACTAATAACTTTGTCAGTAAGGGAAATGGTATATATAATATGAAAGAACGTGTGAATCTCATTAATGCTTTGATTTCAATTGATTCTGTCCTTGGCAAAGGAACTGTGATTACAATTAAAGTCAAATTAAATACTTAAAAGTATGGAGAAAATAAAAGTATTGTTGGTTGATGATCATCAGATTGTTAGAGACGGTATTAAAGCATTATTATCAGGGGTTAATGATATTGAAGTTATTGGAGAAGCATCAGATGGAAATGAAGCTTTAATTAAAACAGAGAAACTAAACCCACATATTATTATAATGGATATTTCGATGCCTGATGTCTCTGGAATAGAAGTAACTAAAATAATTATGCAAAACTATCCTCTAATTAAAGTTCTTATTCTTTCTATGTTTACTGAGGAAGATTTTATAATGAATGCTATTGCAGCCGGAATAAAAGGTTATTTACCAAAAAATACCACCAGAGAAGAATTACTAAAAGCAGTAAGAACCATTTATAACGGTAAAGAATATTATGGAGATTTGATTTCGCAAATCATACTTAAGAGTTACATCAGCAATGCACAAAAAAAGAATCTCCCTGAAGAAAAAGATATTAAATGTCTTTCTTCCCGAGAGATAGAAATATTGAAACTCATTGTAGAAGGTTTAAACAATCAGGAAATTGCTGATAAGTTGTTTATAAGCATCCGCACAGTGGAATCTCACAAATCGCACATTATGCAAAAGCTTGAATTGAAAACTACGGTAGATATGGTAAAGTTTGCTATTAAAAACAATCTGGTTTCCCTTTAAATATTACATTACTGTATTTTTTCATAAAGAAAGTTTTTCTTTACGTGAATCACGTAAAATAAAATCTGTGTAATTACTATTGTTTGACATTGGTTGTTTACCATACTTTTGGTTTGTATTTTATTAACCAAAAGTATTTTTTATGAGAAAATTTTATTTTATCCTAATTGTCTTAACTGTGTCATTAATAACAAACCTTAATGCACAGGATACCAAAAAAAATTCTTTAAAAGTAAGTTCTGATTTTGTGAGTAGTTATATATGGCGTGGCGCTATATGCGATCTTTCACCAAATATTCAGCCTACATTGGCTTTTACAAAGGGAGGATTTGAAATCGGAGCCTGGGGTTCAACCAATTTCTCAGGTTCATATAAAGAAGTTGACCTATGTGCTCTTTATACAATAAAAGGATTCACGATTGGAGTGTATGATTATTACTGGCCTGCTGGTTGGTCAACAAAAAACTATTTTAAATATGATAAAGATAAAACCGGTCATATTATCGAGGGTATGTTGAAATACAGCGGACCAGAGGCATTTCCTCTTACCATAACTGCATCAAGCTGGGTTTATGGAGATGACAAATTTAGTGCTGTTGAATATCCAACTGACTCAACTAAATGGGGAGATAACCGTTATTCATCTTATTTCGAATTGCTCTATCCATTAAAAATTTCTGACAACAAACTCGAAGTTTTCCTCGGAATGACACCACAGAAAGGGTATTATGGAAACGGATTGGGTGTAATCAATATGGGGTTTACAGGTTATAGAAATATTAAGATCACTGATAACTTTGAACTTCCTGTAAAGGCATCATTAATTGCAAATCCACAAGCTGAAAAAGTATTTTTTGTTTTAGGAATAACTATTTAATCAAGCATATAATTCATATTTATTAATTTAAAAAGGAGAAATAATTTATGTTAGACACAGGGTCAACCGGATTTATGTTGCTTGCAACAAGTCTTGTTATGCTAATGACACCGGGATTAGCATTCTTTTATGGTGGTTTGGCTACCAAAAGAAACATTTTAGGGATTATGATTCAGAGTTTTGCCTCACTAGGTTGGACAACTGTATTATGGGTAATATTTGGTTATTCACTTTGCTTTAGTGGAGGAGCTGGAGGTATTATTGGAAACTTTGATAAAGCTTTTCTACAGGGCATTAGTATGGATACCTTATATGCTGGTAATGGTAAAATACCAGAATTTGTATTTATTGCTTACCAGATGATGTTTGCTATTATTACCCCTGCTCTGATCACAGGTGCTTTTGCCAACAGGGTAACATTTAAATCTTATATGATATTCTTAACAGCATGGCAAATTCTTGTATATTATCCATTTGTTCATATGATTTGGGGTGGTGGTTTATTGGCACAGTGGGGGATTATTGATTTTGCGGGAGGAATAGTGGTACATGCAACTGCTGGTTTTGCTGCATTAGCCTCTGTTTTTTATGTAGGAGCAAGAGTTGTTAAAAATTCCACACCAAATAGTATTCCATTGGTTGCTATCGGAAGTGGTCTGTTATGGTTTGGCTGGTATGGTTTTAATGCAGGCAGTGAAGTTCAGGTAGATAATATAACTTCACTGGCATTTTTGAATACTGATATTGCGGCATCATTTGCAACTGTGGCATGGGTAGTAGTGGAATGGATTAGGGAACGAAAACCAAAATTTGTGGGACTACTTACAGGTTCTATTGCTGGTTTAGCGACAATAACTCCCTGTGCTGGTTTTGTTCCACTTTGGGCATCTCCGATTATTGGCACTGCGGCAGGATTGGTTTGTTATCTTGCAGTACAGTTGAAAAATAGAATGAAATGGGACGATGCTTTGGATGTGTGGGGTGTACATGGAATTGGTGGTGTTCTTGGATCAATACTTCTTGGAGTTTTTGCAACAAAAGCAATAAATGTTGCCGGTGCAGATGGTTTGATTACTGGTGAATCATCTTTCTTTTTTAAAGAATTAATTGCAGTGGTTGGTGCTTCTATTTATGCATTTGTTTTCACTTACCTGATGTTGATAATCATCAACCTGATAACTCCTGTGAGGGTTTCTGATGAAGTTGAAAAGGCTGGGCTTGACGAAGGGCTTCATGGTGAGAAGGCATATGATGAGGGTGTTTTATAAATAATACGCTTCTGTTAAATTAAATGAAAAAGGGTTGCATTTTTAATGCGATCCTTTTTTTTAATATGATTTTTGTTTGGAAGAGAGGCGAGTCATATACCCCCAAATGTTATTTGCTTTTTCTCATACTTAATATAAGAAATTTTTGATTTTCAAAGAATTTTAATCATTTTGTATATATTTGCTATTTTCGAAAAACAAAGTTTATTATTTTTCTTAGTTTTGGAAAATTAAATCTTTCTTTTGTAATACCAACCATAAAATACAGCATGATTAAGGGTATTGTTTGTATATTTTTTATTTTTATTTCGCTTTTCCTTTTCTCACAAGAACCTAAATACGTTCATTAT
>DYDE01000184.1 GCA_020718065.1 Marinifilum sp.
CAGATTTTAACATTTTCCCAAACCCATCAAATAAAAATATTACTATTACAAACAAGAGTGGTATGCAAAATAAAACGATTGTAAACATTTTCAATATTCAGGGTGAGCAAGTAGCTTCAAATTTGTTCTGTAACCAGATTCTTTTTAAAATGGATGTTAGTTCTTTTTCAAAAGGCATTTATATGATTGAAATTAAAACTGAAAATAATATTTATATTAAAAAATTAATTATTCAATAAAATTATTTAATATACATGTTTAATAAATAAAGAAAAGGCTGATATTTAATAATATCAGCCTTTTAATATTTAGTTTATAATATTTTGTAAACTTAGTATCTTTGCAAAAAAAATCAAATGAATAGATCTATAGACCCGATTGGAAAATTAATGGGATTAAGATACAAATCACATCCCTGGCATGGTATTGATTTAGGTTCTCAAGCTCCTGAAATAATCACTTGTTTTATTGAAGTAGTTCCATACGATACTGTAAAATATGAAATAGACAAAGCCACAGGATATTTAAAAATTGATCGTCCTCAAAAATACTCCAATATTATACCAGCACTTTATGGATTTATTCCTCAAACACATTGTGGAAGTTCACATGCAGAATTAACAAATAAGGCTTTAAACCGTTCTGATATTAAAGGTGATAATGATCCACTAGATATTTGTGTATTGACAGAGAAAGATATTACACATGGCAACTTATTGGTTAAAGCTCGTCCGATTGGTGGTTTTAGAATGATTGACCGCAATGAAGCTGATGATAAAATTATTGCTGTTTTAATTGATGATGCCGTTTATGGAGATTATCATAATATTTCTGATTGCCCTGAAGCTGTAATCAACAGATTAAAACATTACTTTCTTTCATATAAGGACATGCCCGGAGAAAAAAGAGGTGTTGAAATACCTCAAACTTATGATAAAGATGAAGCAGTGAAGGTAATTCGTTCTACAATGGAAGATTATAGGGTATATGTAGAAAAACTATTATTTAGTTAGGTAATTCTAATTTATAAAATAAAAAAAAGCTGATATTATATAATACCAGCTTTTTTACTTTAACAAGAAAAATTATTTATTTAAAATCAAGCAATTCAACATCAAATATCAATGTAGAGTTACCTGGAATTGGTCCGAATGTTTCGGTTCCATAGCCTAGGGCAGGAGGGATGATCAAGCGTGCTTTGCCTCCTTTTTTGAGCAATGCAATTCCTTCATCCCAGCCAGCTATTACTTGTTGTGCACCTAATTTAAAAGAAAATGGTTCACCTCTCGAAACTGAAGAATCGAAAATAGAACCATCTTTGAAATATCCAGTATAATGAACTGAAACAGTATTTCCACTTTTAGGAACTAAACCTGTTCCATCCTGAACAATAATATATTTCAGTCCACTTTTAGTAGTAATGGTATCTTTACCTTTAACATCATAAGGAACAATGCTAACAGGTTTTTCAACTTTCATCAGCTCTACATCAAAATAAAGCGTAGAATTAGGGGGAATAACTCCAAGATCCTTACTTCCATATCCCAAAGCAGGAGGGATGATAAACGAAGCTTTGTCTCCAACTTTCAATAGAGCAATGCCTTCGTCCCAACCTTTAATTACCATTCCTTTACCAAGCTCAAAAGCTATAGGTTCATTTCTTGAATAAGAATCATCAAAAACTTTTCCATCAGCAAATTTGCCTGAATAGTGAACAGATACTTTGTCGCCAGTAACAGGTTTTTCTCCTTTACCCATTACAAGATATTTATATTGCAAACCCGAAGGTGTTGTGTACCACTGATTCATTACAATAGTTTGTTTTGGTTTACAAGAAACCATTAATATGATTATAATTGCGGTTATTGAAAAGAGTTTTTTCATAAAGCAATTTTTTATTAATTATTTTACAACTGGTTTGATAATATCAACTAACTCAACTTCAAAAACAAGTGGAGTATAAGGAGGTATAACCTGACCTGCACCTTTATCAGCATAACCTAAAGAAGATGGAATTAACAATTTTGCTTTACCACCTTTTTTCATTAAACCAATACCTTCTTCCCAACCTGGAATCACATAACCAACACCAATAGGGAATTTTAATGGACCTTCTGGTCTTCCAATAGAAGAATCAAATGTTGTTCCATCAACCAAAGTTCCGGTATAATGAACTGCAACTGTATCACCTTTTACAGGATTTGCACCTGTTCCTTTTTTAGTTTCCATATAATATAAACCACTAGCAGTAGGTTTTACTTTTATTTTATTGCTGTCAAGATATTTTTTTATTTTTTCAGGTTCTTCAATTTTGAATTTTTCAATCATTTTCATTTGTTGAGCCATCATTTCCTGTTGTTGTTTTTCAAAATCAGCTTTTTTCATAATGCTGATTAATTTAATTGTAAAAGTTAAATCACTACCTGCTTTAATAAATGGAGGTAACTGTGGAATTTGAGCATATTTGAAAAAGAAAGAATCAGCTGAAGTAATAAAAGAAGCACTATCTCCAATATGCATCATTGCAATACCTTCAGAAAAATCACCTTTATATATAGGTTTTTCTAATGGCAAACGCAAAGGTTGTCCCATGGTACGAGGATCTGTGTAGCTGTTAAACAATACAGAATCAGTACTGGTTTTGTAAACCATACCTATAGTAATAACATCACCTAATTCAGGTTTTGGAGCAGTTTCATTTTTTACAATCATTTTATAATACAAGCCAGCATCAGTTTTTTTATAGCCAGGGTGTTTTGAACAAGCTGCCAACGAAACAATAAATAATGAAAGCAAAGAAATTTTAATAAATAATCTGGTTTTTTTCATTTTTTTACAAAATTTAGTTTATAATTATTAATAGTTTTGAATTTATATTATTTTAAATTATTTTATTTCAAGTAATTCTACATTATATACCAATGTTGCTCCTGCTGGAATTCGATCTCCATCTCCCAATATTCCAAATGCCATCATATATGGTATAATAAAAATTGATTTGTCTCCTTCTTTTAGCATTTTAACACCTTCTTCTAATCCTGTTTCAACTTGTGCTTTACCAATTTGGAAAACCATTGGACCATCAACCTTTGAGCTATAACATGAATTACCATTTAAAAATCCAACAGTATAATTAAGCTTTACAATCGAGTTGTCTTCAATTTTCTTTTTTCCATTACCTTTTTCATAGATAAAATAACGTAATCCAGTACCGCTTTTCTTTATATCTTTAAGTTGATGTCTTTTTATATAATCATTTATTTCTTGCTCTTCGTTGCGGACAGTATTTTTATTTATTTTAATTAATGGTTCTTTTAAAATATTTTTTTCATTATTATTATTTGTATTAACTTCTATATAATTATCATTTGTATTATTACATGCTGAAAATAACAATAAAAATACTGCAACAAACAAGATATACAATACTTTATATTTTTGAAAATGCAAAAGTAACATTTATAATTTAATTAGATAAAATTTAATTCTGGTAAAAGTTTAATAAATTTATTAATAGTTTCTTCCATTGATAATGGAGAGTTTCCACCTGCTGCATTTTTATGACCTCCACCATTAAAATATTTTTTAGCAATTTTATTTACATTTAAATCACCTTTCGATCTGATTGATATTCTTACATGATCATCTTTTTCAATAAATAAAGCAGCCATTTTAACATTTCCTATAGACAAAGGATAATTAACAATACCTTCTGTATCACCGGTTTGATGATTAAAACGTTTAAGCTCTGCTTTAGTTAAACTAATAAATGCAGCTTCGTATTGTGAAAAAACTTTCATCTTCTCACTCAAACAAAAGCCAAGCAATCGCATACGATCTTCAGAATATGTATCATATACCAACCTATGTATATGTTCTGCGTTTATTTCTTTTAGCATTAATTTTGACACAATATCATAAGTACGTGAATGATTACATGAATAACTAAATGAACCAGTGTCAGTTGCAATTCCTACATATAAACATTCAGCAATTTCTTTATTTATTAAGTTTTCATCTCCTAAAAATTCTATAAAATCATAAACAATTTCTGATGTTGATGAAGTGTTTGAAAATGATAATGTAAAATCAGCAAAATTTTCAGGATCAATATGATGGTCAATTAAAATTTTTATTGCTTTTGATTGGAGGAAAGGTTCTGCAAGTTTTTCTATTCTATTTAAAGAATTAAAATCAAGACAAATAAATATTTCTGTTTCAGATATTATTTTTAATGCAGTTTCAGGTGAATTTTTATTTACAACTATTTGATTACTTTTAGGTAACCATTTTAAAAAGTCAGGGAAATCATTAGGAGTTATTATTGATACTGTGTGTTTTTTAAGTGTTAAATATATTAACATCGCTAATGATGAACCAATTGCATCTCCATCTGGGTTTATATGAGTTAGTATGGTAATGTTTTTTGATATTGAAAGGATTTTTTTTATATCAACAATTGCTATTTCGTTCAATTTATGTAATTTTATAACGTGTAATTTTAAGTGCAAAAGTAATAACAATCTTAAAAATTATTGACATTTAATATTATATAATATTATTTTTTTAATAAAAGAGATAGAAATGGCTGGAAATAAAACATTAACAATTATCAAACCTTATGCAGTTAACGATGGTTATATAGGTTCTATATTATCTAGAATAAATGATGCTGGTTTCAGAATTACTGCAATGCGTTTTACACATTTAAACATTAAAGATGCACAAGCATTTTATGCTATACATAAAGATAAAAACTTTTTTGATCGTTTAACAGCTTTTATGTCATCTGGTCCAATTGTGGTTGCAATTCTGGAAAAGGATAATGCTGTTGCAGATTACCGAAAACTCATAGGAGCAACAAATCCGGAAGAAGCAGAAGAAGGCACTTTACGTAAATTATTTGGTAGAAATATGGAAGCTAATGCAGTTCATGGTTCTGATTCTGATGAAAATGCAGATATAGAAAGTAATTTCTTTTTTTCTAAAATGGAGCGTTTCTGATTTTTCTATTCAGGCGAATATTCTTTAAATGTTTTATCAGAATAAAAAATTACAATTCTTTCAATATTTTTAATATCTATATCATTTATTTGTAATGGTTTGGAATTAAAATCATTTAATAATGGATTATTAATTTTGTTGTTTACAAATGTATCTTCTTTTGTTTCTGAATCCGTATCTAAATGTGAATTTATTTTGTTTACATTTGTATCTTTCGTAAAATTTAATTCTTCTTTTTGATTTATTGTGTTTTTAGAGTTATTAGTTTGTGATTCTGAAAATAAATCTGGTTCTTTATCTATCTTAGGTGCTTTTCCTGTTAATAACCATTCAGAGCTAATTTCAGGATAAGTATTTAGTATCTTTTGTATTAATTCCAGGCTAGGTTTATTTCTTTCTGATAATATGTGAGAAATGCTAGAACGTTGAACTCCTATTTCATCAGCAAATTTTGATGCAGTTAAGTTTTTTTGCTTTAATATTTGTAATATTCTATTAACCATAATGTAAAATTTAATAACAAATTAGATTACAAATGTAATTAATATTTAATTTACAAATGTTACTTAATTAAATCAACCAATTATTACAAATGTAACTTGCAAATGATTTTAACAAATTAAATTTGATTATAATTTTAAAATCGATATAAATATCGAAATTGTTATTATTGAACATTTACTTTAGTATAAATAATGTAATAATCAGATTACAAACGTATAGAAAATATATGAATTGCTAATTTATGACAAATAAATACGATGTTTACAAATGTAACTATTATAATATTTAAGTAAGATTTAACTCCTAAAAGTCTTTTAAACCAAAAATGAAATTGACATAGATTACATAATTATCACAGATTATTTTTTTTAATCAGTGAATCTGTGGCTAAATATAGTTTTATAATTTTTAGAGTGGTTTAAATAAATTTTTCTTAAATTGTTTATAACTGTTTAAAAATAATTGATACATTATATTTATATTTAATGATTTTTGATTACTTTCGTGCTCTCAAAAAAAGTATATTCTATTAATATAAACAATTGATTTAATTGAAATTAGAAAACATGGCTGAAGGTGGAAAAATAGTACAAATCAATATTGAAGATCAAATGAAAACAGCATACATTGATTATTCAATGTCTGTTATTGTTTCAAGAGCATTACCTGATATTAGAGATGGTTTAAAACCTGTACATAGAAGAGTACTCTATGGTATGTATGATTTAGGTTCTACATCAACAAGACCATATAAGAAATCTGCAAGAATTGTAGGTGAAGTATTAGGAAAATACCATCCTCATGGAGATACTTCTGTTTATGATGCAATGGTTCGTATGGCACAAACCTGGTCATTAAGGTATCCACTTATTGATGGACAAGGTAACTTTGGTTCAATTGATGGTGACAGTCCTGCTGCTATGCGTTATACTGAAGCACGATTAAGAAAAATTGCAGAAGAAATGCTTTCTGATCTTGATAAAGATACAGTTGATTTTCAATTAAATTTTGATGATACTCTGAAGGAACCAACCGTTTTGCCAAGTAGAATTCCTAATTTGCTTATAAATGGGTCATCTGGTATAGCAGTTGGTATGGCTACCAATATGCCTCCTCATAATCTTACTGAAGTTAT
>DYDE01000185.1 GCA_020718065.1 Marinifilum sp.
GATTGAAGTGGGTGGGTTAACAGCAGTCCCTATTTAGGTAAGGTATGAGATAAGCATATATTTTTTTAATATAAGCGTTTTGAATTCAATTCAATGTATCAAATATTTATATAAACAAAATCAGCTTTTTATTAATAACAATCCATGGTTTTAATCCAACCAATGATTGTTTTTTCCCCTTCATAAACAACTTTGAGCCAATTACAAGATTTGCTTAAAACTTTGACACAATCACCTTTCAACACATAAGCTTTTCCTTTTTTGTTTTCATTGGTATCATCATAGAAATATACCTTATTGCTTTTTATGATTTTAATGGCTAACCAGTTTTCTTGATCTATCAAAATAAAAGAAACCGGCTCATCCTTAAAAGTTTGAACATTCCAACAACCTCCATGGTCATCATTTAATAACAAGGAAAATTCAACAGTATTTTTACAAAAAAGGGTTCCTGCAATTTTATCCTCTTCACCAGGATAGTATGTTTTAATCTCGAGGGTTTTATCATTAAGAGTTTTAAACTTTCCACTAAACATAAAGGTACAAGAAAACATTCCGTTTTCACCGGTTTTGTTTTCATAATATCCGGTAATCGTATTATTCACACTATCAACACCTATAACCAAAGCATCATATTTACCGGCTTTTGGAATCTGGCAATATCCAACTAATGAAATAGAAAGAAATAGAACAAATAGAAATTTTTTCAAAGTGTATTAATTTTAAAAGAAAAGCATTAATATTGTAAGCAATTATTTTTATTTACCATATAAATTGAAGAAAACTAATTCACCGTATCTATATAATATTAGAATCCTCCACTAATTTGTCTTTCTTTTTCCGCAATAACCTTTGCATGGATAAATTCGCGATTTAGACGTGCAATGTTTGTTACAGAAATTAATTTAGGACATTCTACTTCACAGGCATATGTGTTTGTGCAATTTCCAAAACCAAGCTCATCCATGGTGCTTATCATGTTTTTTACACGCTCAACTGCTTCAACTTTTCCCTGAGGGAGTAAAGCAAATTGTGAAACTTTTGCAGCCACAAATAACATAGCTGAAGCATTTTTACAAGTAGCAACACATGCCCCACAACCAATACAAGCAGCAGCATCCATCGAAAGATCTGCATTTTTCTTGCTTATAAGAATCGCATTGGCATCCTGAGCGCTACCAGTATTAATAGATACAAAACCACCTGCTTGAATTATTTTATCAAAAGAGCTTCTATCAACAACTAAATCTTTAATTAATGGAAATGGTTTAGCTCTCCATGGTTCTATTACGATAGTATCTCCATCTTTGAATTTACGCATATGCAATTGGCAAGTAGTTATTCCTAAATCCGGTCCATGTGGTCGTCCATTAATATACAATCCACACATTCCACAAATACCTTCACGACAATCATGATCAAAAGCCACAGGACATTTGTCGAAAGCAACAGAATCCTGATTTTCGCTTATCAGTTGCTCATTTAATTGGTCGAGCATTTCAAGAAACGAACTGTCTTCTGAAACATTTTTAATTTTATAGGTTACGAATTTCCCTTTTGTTTTGGCGTTTTTTTGTCGCCAAATTTTAAGTGTAAGATTCATATAATCTTTATTAATTAAATGTTTGTATAAATAGCTTTTGTAAGCTTTCTGATTTTTTTAAAACATCAGTAGCTCCAGATTTACTAAAATCTTTTATTAATTCCTGATTCTCCTGATACCTGAATAATTTACCTTCAACGAAGTAATACCTCCATTCTTGTTTAGGTTCATCACCATAACTGGAAGTCTTATAATAAAAAACCAATTTACCATCATCATAAAGATATTCTTCATGATATTGTCCAACTGAAGCAGTAGTATTAATCTCAGTCTTAATTAGTACTGATAATTCAGATTTATTTTGTTCTTCCTGAAATCCTGGTTGATCGGTGTACCAAAATACAATTTTATTTGAATAATTTCCAACAGCTCTCCACGAACCATTGTTTGAATTTATCACCAACTCATTACTATATAAATTTCCCCAACCTTCTTCGTTCGGTAATTTACTTTTTACTATTTTTTCATTTGTCTCTGCATAGAGCGTTCTGATGTTTTTTAGTTTATCATCCTGTCCATAAACAAGGACAAAACAACCAAATAAAAACAATAAGAAAATAGATAATTTTTTCATTATTATTTATAATTACGTTGTTTCAAGTCAATATCTTTAAATTCAAGGTTTTCTTTATTAAGAATAGCGGTTTTGTCTTCTCCTGAAAATTCCCATGCAGCAACATGTGTGAAGTTTTCATCATCACGTAACGCTTCCCCCTCTTGGGTTTGATATTCTTCACGGAAATGACCACCACAAGATTCTTTTCGATTCAATGCATCAGTCATCATCAATTCACCTAATTCAAAATAGTTTGCAAGTCTGTCTGCTTTTTCAAGTTCAGTATTAAATTCTGTTGTTTCTCCGGTAATTTTAACATCCTTCCAAAATTCTTTTTTCAATTCTTTAATCAGTTCAATGCCTTTCACTAGACCTGCTTCATTTCTTCCCATTCCACAATTTTCCCACATAATTTTTCCTAGTAATTTATGGAAATGATCTACTGTATGTTTCCCTTTAATAGACATTAATTTTTCTATTCGGGTTTTTACTTCTTTCTCAGATTCTACAAATGAATTATTATCTGTTGATAATTTAGGAGTTTTTAGTTCCTTAGACAAATATTCTCCCAATGTATAAGGTAAAACAAAGTATCCATCAGCAAGACCCTGCATTAATGCGGAAGCTCCTAAACGATTAGCTCCATGGTCAGAAAAATTACATTCACCCATAGAAAAACATCCTGGAATAGTTGTCATTAAATTATAATCTACCCACAAACCACCCATTGTATAATGAACAGCAGGATATATCATCATTGGGTTTTCATAAGGATTAACATCTACAATTTTTTCATACATTTGGAAAAGGTTACCATAACGTTCTTCTATAACATGTTTACCGAGTTTCTTTAAAGAATTTTCAAAATCAAGATAAACAGCCAAGCCGGTATTGTTAACCCCAAATCCAGCATCGCAACGTTCTTTAGCTGCTCTGGAAGCCACATCTCTTGGAACTAGATTTCCAAAAGCAGGATAACGTCTTTCTAAGTAATAGTCTCGGTCTTCTTCCTTAATAGAGTTAGCAGTTATAGTTTTATTTTTAAGTTTATCAGCATCTTCTTTATTCTTAGGAACCCATATTCTTCCATCATTTCTTAAACTTTCGCTCATAAGTGTTAGTTTTGATTGTTGTTCGCCATGAACAGGAATGCAGGTAGGATGAATTTGTGTAAAACAAGGGTTTCCAAAAAATGCTCCCTTTTTATATGCCTGCCATATTGCAGAAGTATTTGAGCCCATTGCATTGGTTGATAAAAAGAAAACATTTCCATAACCTCCAGTAGCTAAAATAACAGCATGAGCAGAATGCTTTTCAATTTCTCCGGTTATTAAGTTTCTGGTAATAATCCCACGGGCTTTACCATCTGCAACAACAAGGTTTAACATTTCCTGTCGAGGATAAAGCTTAACAGTTCCTTTTGCGACCTGGCGGCTTAAACTGCTGTATGCACCTAATAACAATTGTTGTCCTGTTTGTCCTCTTGCATAAAAAGTCCTTGAAACTTGAGCCCCTCCAAACGAACGATTGTCCAACAAACCACCATAATCTCTGGCAAAAGGAATTCCTTGTGCAACACATTGATCGATTATGCTATTACTAACTTCTGCCAAACGATAAACATTTCCTTCTCTTGCTCTATAATCTCCACCTTTTATTGTATCATAAAATAAACGATATACACTATCACCATCGTTTTGATAATTTTTAGCAGCATTTATTCCTCCTTGAGCAGCAATACTATGTGCTCTTCGTGGACTATCCTGATAGCAAAATGCTTTAACATTATACCCTAACTCGCCAAGTGAAGCTGCAGCAGAAGCACCTGCTAATCCTGTTCCAACAACAATAATGTCAAATTTCTTTTTATTAGCAGGACTTACTAAATTACAATTCGATTTGTAGAACGACCATTTGTTATGTAAAGGTCCTTCTGGTATTTTTGCATCAAGTTTTGTCATATATGCTATATTATTTGCTATTTTCGAAAATGCTAATTATTAAAAAACATAAAGTAAATAGGAATTATAATAAAACCTCCTGCAACTATGACTGAATAAATAGTTCCTATTATTTTAAGAGCAGGAGTATATCTGTTATGATTGAACCCTAATGTTTGAAATGCAGATTGAAATGCATGATTAAGGTGAAAACCAAGCAATATTAATAGAAGGATATAAATAAAAGAATATATTTTATTTGAAAATAAAAGAATTGCCATAGTGTAAAAATCATGAACACTCACCCCCGCTGGCGGTTCAACAATTCCTAATTTTACAAAGTAAAAATTCATAAAATGAATTGCTAAAAAAACGAATATTATCAAACCTGTCCATATCATGTATTTCGAAGAAAAGGATGTTTTCGATTTATTCATCACATAATAACCAACTGGTCGGGAAATCCAATTTTTTATCTGGAGGACAACTCCAACTAGAATATGGATAATAAAGCCTCCAAACAGAAAAATCTCAAATATTTTTATTATGATATTGGTTGTCATAAACTTTACAGCTTGAGAATAAAGCAATCCGCTATCATTCATCAAAAGTAAAAGATTGATTGCAAGATGCACCAATAAAAATACTATTAAAAACAAACCGGCCAAAGCCATAATCAGTTTCTTGCTGATGGAAGAAAACTGTAATAATTTACTGTCCATAAATATTATTTTGAATTAATCAATGAGTAAAATTAATTTTAATTTACTTTGTGATGAATAACAAAAGCAAATTTATAGTTTAAGAATTTCAATAACAAATAAATTAACTTTTTTATTACTTAATAATTGAAATGTATATTTACAAACTAAATAAATATTTATAGGACAATCCATTTACCTAAAATTATATAAACAAATATGAAATATTTACCAATTAATCAAAAACTATTTGTAAAGAATCGCGAAAGGTTTTGTAAACTTATAAAGCCAAATTCTTTAGCAATTTTTAACAGCAATGATGAGATGCCTCGCAATGGAGACCAGAATTTTTTATTTCATCAGAATTCTGATTTGTTTTATTTAAGTGGAATCGATCAAGAACAATCTATTCTTGTTGTTTACCCAGATAGTATTCGCCAAGAATATCGTGAAATACTTTTCCTGCGTGAAACCAATGAACATATTGCTGTTTGGGAAGGTCACAAATATACAAAAGAAGAAGCGACTATCACTTCTGGAGTAAAAACAGTACTTTGGCTTGATTCTTTTGAAACAGTGATGAAAGATTTGATGTCAAATGTTGAATATGTTTATTTGAACAACAATGAAAATATTCGCTATATGTCTGTCGTTCCTTCGAGAGATTTACGTTTTGCACAAGAGTGGAAAACAAAATATCCGTTTCACAAATATGAAAGAGCAGCTCCATTAGTTACCAAACTCCGTGTTATAAAATCAGTCGAAGAAGTAGAATTGATTCAAGAAGCATGTAATATTACGGGCAAGGCTTTCGATAGAGTATTGCGATTTACTAAACCTAATGTTATGGAATACGAAATCGAAGCAGAAATTATACATGAATTTATCCGCAACAGAGCTAACGGACATTCTTATAATCCAATTATTGCTTCAGGGTCAAGTGCATGCATATTGCATTATGTCAAAAATAATAAAGTATGTAAAGATGGTGATTTAGTATTGCTCGACTTTGGTGCAGAATATGCTAATTACGCTGGAGACTTAACAAGAACCATTCCTGTTAACGGGAAATTCACTCAACGTCAAAAAGATGTTTATAATGCAGTATTTCGGGTGATGAAATTTGCAATCAACAAATTAGTTGTTGGTACTACTATAGATACTTATCAGATTGAAGTTTGCAGAACAATGGAACAAGAACTTATAGGACTTGGATTGTTTACAACAGAAGATGTTAAAAAACAAAACCCTAAAGCCCCATTATTTAAAAAATATTACCCTCATGGTGCTTCCCATTTTATGGGACTAGACGTACATGATGTTGGTTCAAAACAAGAATTTTTGCAAGATGGCATGGTTTTTAGCTGCGAACCTGGCATTTATATTCCAGAAGAAGGTATTGGAATAAGAATAGAAAATGATATCTTAGTTACTAAAAATGGATCTATTGATCTGATGAAACATATTCCTGTTGAAGTAGATGAAATAGAAGCTATAATGGCAAAATATAAAAATTGCTAATAGAAAAAGGGAAAAGTCTCTTTCCCCTTTTTTATTTAAAAAATTAAAAATAATTATTCCTATTTTATTACAGTAATTTTATTTGTAAAGCTACCTTTATCCGTTTTTACTATTATATAATATAAACCTGCATTGTAATTAGAAACATCAATTTCGGCATTGTCTTTATTTACATTTATTTTTTCTTGTACCTGACCAGCTAAATTTAGTATTTTTATGGTTTCTATGTTTTTTGCTTTAATGTTTACCATTTTATTTGCAGGGTTTGGAAAAACAGCGAT
>DYDE01000038.1 GCA_020718065.1 Marinifilum sp.
AATCACTTACCCCAATTATTCGCAACAGAGAATTTAATATATTTCATATCAATATGATTTTATAGATTTTTTTGCCACAAAAGCACAAACCTACCTTTTCGGAAGGCAAGAACATAAAGATCTAAAAAACATTAAATGCTTCGAGTCAGGCATTTAAATAACTTCTAAAAACATTTCATAAAAAACACAAACCATTCGTCACAGGATTTTGCTTTTTGTCCCAAAATCATTCATTCTGTCCCAAACACATCTAAGATAGTGAATATAGGTTTATGTTTGCAGAAAGTTTCGCTTCCTATTGTAAGTGAAAGAAAGCAATTGCTTCCCTGGAAAATAAAATTCAAACAACTTCTTAAACAGTATTATTTTTTTTTCATAACCTCCAAAAATATTTTTATCCCATACAATATTATTTAAATATTTCCGTTCTACCTATGAATTATGCAACGCAGTGTTTATTTCTAAAAACAAATAAAGTTAAAAAAAAAATATTTTATCAGACTTAAAATAAATTTAAAAAAGCTGCGTTATTTTTTTTGAATAAATACATACTTGATTTTTTAATCTGAAAGGAAAATAAATTAAAAATAAAAACAAAACCGGGCGAAGCCAAAAACCCCAACCTTTCTGAGGTAAATAGAGTAGGCAAAATTTAAATATAAAAATACTATGAAAAAAAACCTGTTTTTGATGTCATTAATGGCATTGTTAATTATCTCTTATTCTTGCAAAAAGGATAAAAAAGAAGAGAACACACCAACACCAATCACTTACCCCAATTATTCGCAACTTAAGGTTGGCAATTATTGGGTTTATCAGCAGTTCCAAATATATGAAGATAGTATTGCATACCCAAGACCTAACATTGACAGTTGTTATATTGATAAAGACACAATAATAAATGGACACACTTACTACAAATTTTTCAAACCATATCCTTCTCATTGTCAATATTATTATAATCAATATTATATGTATTCTTTTATTCGCGACTCTTCACATTATATAGTAAATTCTTTCGGAGAGATACTTTTTTCTTCGCAGGATAGCCTTTCGGTTTTAAGAACATTTTATTATATATGGGAAGGTAACGATACGCTTTGTCAGGTTGTTTTAAAAATGGCAGATAAGAACCTATCTGTAAATACTCCTGCAGGAACATATATTACTTCAAATAGTAAAGAAACGTATCATATGTATCCTAATTATGTATCAGCTGGTAATCCCAGGTACGTAAATACAAGGTATGCCGAAAATATTGGTATTGTGATTGAAACACAACCATTTTATCTTTCATCTCCATTCTATATAGAAAGACGATTGGTTCGTTATCATTTAAATTAGATGGGTCAATTTGTTGTTTCTAATAAAAAAGGGAAGCAAATGGTAGCTTCCCTTTTTTATTAGAAACAAATATCTATTGTTTAATAATTTTGTGGATACTTGTGTTCCCATCAGTAATAACTTGTATGAAATATACGCCGTTTGTTAATCCCGAAAGATCTATTTTTCTGGTATATTGTTTCTCAGTGATATTTGCAACATCAGTAAACAATACTTTTCCCTGACAATTCTGAACATTAATTTTCAGATCACCTGTATAGCCTTTTATATTTAAAACTACAATACCATCGGTAGGGTTTGGAGAAAATAGAATGTTAATATTATTTCCATTTTTATTAATAGTTAATGGAGATAACAAAACATCAACAGGATTAGGAGAATTTGGCTGATTGAAAGAAACAACAGCATCATCAGAAGCAGTACATCCATTTACATCAGTTACTATTACAGAAAAAGTTGTTATAACTGTGGGTTGAACAATAGGATTGGATTGAGTATTCTGTCCTGCTAACCACGAATAAGCAGGATTTGAAGACCACAGATAAGTATATGGTGCTACGCCTCCCCAACCAGTTTCGCGAGGAGGAGTACCACCCAAAGTCGCATTTGAACCTGAATTTATTATTTGATCAGGACCTGCATTTGCGTGTGTTAAAGAAGTATAAACATTGATAACAACCATATCACTTTGTATGCATGAATTCTGATCACTAACCTGTATCAAATACGTTGTAGTTTTTCTTGGCATCACAACTGGATGTTCAAGATTGGATGACCAGCCAGAAGGTGGTACAGTTGTCCAATTGTATGAATAAGGAGGTACTCCGCCTATTACTAGAGGAGAATTCCCCAAAGTAGCAGATCCTCCGTTTCTTGGTCTGCAGATAGTTTCATCAGAACCAGCATTAACTGATAGTTGAGGAATTGGACAAACAACTACAGTGTCTGTAGCTCTACATCCATGTGCATCTGTAACATTTACAAAATAGGTTGTGCACATAATAGGAAAAACAATAGGATTGGAATCAGTTGAAATAAAACCTGCAGGAATAGAGTTCCAGATATAAGTATAAGGAGGTGTGCCACCCAAAGCTGTAGGACTTCCACCTAATACGAAACTTTCATTATAACAAACCGTACCATCAACTCCTGCATTGGCATATAAAATAGGGTCAACAGAAATAACAATATTGTCGGATGCTGCACAACCATTTGCATCGGTTACTACCACAGAATATGTAGTAGTAATTGTTGGCTGAACCAATGGATTTGATATCGTTGTTTGTCCAGTTAAAGAATTATCAGGTGGATTAGCACTCCATAAATAAGTATAAGGAGCCATTCCTCCCCAGCCAGTTCCGAATGAAGCTATGCCACCAAGAGTTGCAACTCCGCCAACCAATCCACTACAAATAATTTGATCTCCACCAGCATTTGCATGAATGGTATATGGTCGCATATAAATTACAACTGTATCAAAATCAGAACATAGTGTTTGATCTAGTACTTGTAAGACAAATGTTGTCGTAACAGATGGTGAAACCACAGGATGTTCTGTATTTGAAGTCCAAGAGCTTGGAGGATTTGTTGTCCATAAATAAGAATATGGGGGATTGCCACCTGTAGCAGAATTAGGCATTTGACCCAAAACTGCAGAACCACCATTTATGGCATTGCAAATTGTTTGATCAGCACCAGCTTGTGCCGTTGGAGCTACAAGAACCTGTATTACTATAACATTACTTGTACTATTTACAGTAGGAGGAGATATTACAATTCTTCTAAACCAGGTTGTAGTTGGTAATAACCCTGGTTGATAGTTTTGTCCTGTTGCTCCTAAAATTGGAGTAAAAGGACCAGCTGCCCCAACAGTACTCCTTTCCCATTGATAAGTATAAGTGCCATTTCCACCATTTGGAATTGTCCCATATAATAAATTAGGAATAGAACTATTACATACATCCTGATTAGCTGATATCACATTATTTGAAATTGCATGTATGATAGTTAAGAACATTGCATCACTAGCTGGTGGGCAATAGCCAGGAGGATCATTAGTAGTAAGTGTTAAAGTAACAAAACCAGAAGCAATATCACCTGCACTTGGTGTATAAGTTCCAGCTAAAGTTGTATTATTTGGATTAAAATGACCAGAACCACTTGTTGACCATGTTCCTGAAGTAGCAGCCCCTCCTAATTCTCCACTTAAAAGAGCGGGACATCCTGCGCAAATTGTTTGGTCTGGGCCAGCATTTACTGTAGCTGGTGTGTTTACAATAACAGTATATTCAATAAAATTGGGTGTTGAAGTGCAACCACCAAAACCGGAACCATAAACCCTGAATTTACATGTCCCGGCAGTGAGGGCTGTAAAATTATAAGATGAACCATTACCAACAAAGTTAGTTATGAGACCTGAAGTACAGTCATCTCTATACCATAAATATCCTGTTGCTCCGGAAGCAGTTAAAGTTACATTATCTCCCTGACAAACTGTAACTGAAAGAGGACTTACATTTGTAATTGTTGAATTCGACAATACTACAATTCTCTTAGTTGCCGACCATGAAATCCCATTTCCATCAATAGCAGTTAATGTTAGAAAATAAGTTCCGGGGGCAGGAGGAGAGAACATAGTTGTTACAGTATTAAGAGGAGCACAAAATGCTGCAGCTGAACCTGACCAACAAGGATTAGGAAAGGTAATAGGAGGAGGAATTCCTATTGCATTGCCAGTATAAGATACTGGAATCTCGTTCATACATATTGTGTCTTTTCCACTAATCGTTACTGTTAAATCTGCCTGAGCAGATGCATTATTGGTATGAAAAACAAATACTAAAATAAATACTATAATAGTAAAGATTGATCGTGTGTAAATTGTTTTCATAGGATATTGGATTTAAATAATATAGAAAGATCAAATATAATAAATTATAACCAATTTAACAAAATAAAGAATATTAATCTTTAAGATTATTTAATATTAAAATACCACTGAAAGTTTTATTTTGATTATTAAATTTTTTATCATTATTCTTTAAAATTCAATTGACTTGTTTCTGTAGCAATTCTTTTATTAATGTTTCTCAAATGCAGCTATTCCCAATATTTACATTGTTTATTAAAAAGGTATATTTTAAATCATTAGTAACCAATTAAATTTCGAAAACAGATTAAAGATTCATCGCTCCGTTGCACTTCGCTCTGAATGACAAGCTTTTTGCTTCTGGGTGGAGGGGTTTGAAGGCGGCGAAGCCGCCTTCAAACCCCTCCACATTAACCCACATCCGTATGCTCTGTCATTCTGAGCGAAGCGAAGAATCTATTTAGTTTTATGGGTCACTAGTGATTTTAAATATTGAAAATGGTTACATTAAAATAAATTAAATTCAAAACACAAATCAATAAATATTTTTTAATATAAACAAGCTGAGTTTATAATCTGATGTTTCTAATTTATAAAAGCGTATTTTTTCCATATAAAAACGTTTTTTTTAGAAACAAAACCAATCCAAAAAGAAAAAAATAGAAATATACTATCCCGGAAAATTATTTCCCTTTAGGATAAATATTATCAAATTTAAAAGCATCAGGCACATCTTTGTCTCCCAACTTTATCTTTACAACTGTTTTGGAAAACTCTTTTTTAAAAGACCATTTATTATTATTCTCCCAGATTGAAGCTGTTTGGTTTATTGCTTCTGTGGTGCCATCGCTAAAAGTTACAGTAAGTCTAATAGGTACAGGAAAGCTTCCTTTTTTTATAACCTGTAGTTTTACAGATTTATCATTAATAACAACATCTTTCATTGCCAGATCTGCATAACCATATTCATAAAACCATGCATTCCAGAACCATGAATAGTCTTTTTTTGTAACCTTGTTGATTGTATAAAGCAGATCGGTAGGAGTGGGGTGTTTGCTTTCCCAACTTTTTATATATTGTTGAAGAACCTTACGGAACAGTTCTTTTCCAAGCATATCATTTAAAATATAAAATCCTGTTGCTGCCCTGCCATAGTTTTGCATCATATAAGTGCCTTCGCTCAGGTTGGTACTTGGAACAGAAAGCGGTATATCGTTAAAAGATCCCATGGTTCTTGAACTATATGAACTAATATAATAATGCGCATATTTATTGCCATATTCCTGTTCAACATATTTTGGCACAAATGTAGTAAGCCCTTCATCTATCCATGCATAAAGAATTTCATTGGTTCCAACCATAAACGGGAAATAAGTATGAAATATCTCATGCGATGTTACAAAAACTTTTGATGTAAGATCAGGAGAAGGACCGTCATTACACATCATAGGAAATTCCATTCCAGAAGCACCTTCAAAAATGGTCATTTGAGGATATGGAAATGGAATACCAACAATATCATTCGAAAACCTTCCGATTGAATATCTTCCAATTGTTGGGATATCAGCATATGTTGTTGATCCAATTTTATAAACCGAACTAACCAATACCCTTCTATTTGTTGTCGAATCAACAACCAGGCTGGCAGCATCCCATAAATAATGATCACTTACCCCAAATGCAAAGTCAGTAATATTTTCAGATTTGAAATGCCAGGTGTTTTCTGAATCTTTCTTCAATACTATATTGTTTTTATAGTCATTTTCAGTAATTATTTGAACTTCCTTTTCCGAATTGCCTGCTTTTGTTATGCGATTGTTTATTTCATCTGTAAATAATTCCTTGCTGTTTTGCAAAACGGCAGTAGCCCAAATAATATTACCTTTGGGAACGCTTATTTCTACATCAAAATTTGAAAAATCATTATAAAACTCCTGTAGGCCTGTGTAGTTTTCATTGCACCAGCCTGAAATATCATCATATACCGCTATTTGTGGATACCAATAAGCAACAAAATAAGTAGAAGAATCATATCTTCCCATACGCAATTGTGTTTTATTAGGTAAATTTAGTTTCCATGAAAAATCAAGCTTTAATGAAGACTTAGGGTTCATTGCCGGACTCACAGGTATTATTACATTGGTTCCATAATGTACAAGTTTTGATACATCAATATTATTGTCATTAATTGAAACTTTCAGCAAATCAACGCCATTGTTTATGTCTTCCGGATCTATTTCTGTCTGTCGTGAAGCCCCTTTCTTAAAAAGATCAGCATACAAACGAACCACAATATATTTCAGCGTATCGTTACTATTATTATGATATACTATATTTTCAGTACCTTCTAATTTAGCAGTTCTGGGATTAAAACCTGCTTTGATCTTATAATCAGAATAATTCTGAAAATAATTAGGTCCGGGAGTGCCATCAAGTGTTCTGGTTCCTTTGTCAATCGCTTTTTTAAATTCTATTGGTATGAAAATATTTGGTTGTTGAGCAATTAAATTACTACAAAAAACGAGTAATATAAAGGTATAAATGATTGGTTTTGATTTCATGTGATCCAAGATGTTTTTATTTAATATTTAATTGAGATTGAACAAAGTTAAAACAAATTGTATTAAAATAATAAAATTAACTGTTTGTAATGAAAGTTGTAATAAAAATAATAATTTTACTTTTTGATGATGGAAGTAGATACAAATAATTAAAATATCTCAAATTAATAACATGCATATTTTACCATTAATCAATAAAACAATGAAAAAAGTTTTGATAATCATTTCATTCTTCACACTAGTATTGGGATTGGTATTTTTTTTATCATCCGCTTTGCAGAGTTGCAAAAAGCCAGACGATAAGTCAGATACTGCAAGGGTATATAAACCGAATATATATATTTATCCTAAACATACTATTGATTTAAAAGTAAATGTTTCATTCCCAAAAGGTGGAAAAATAGTAACTTCCATTCCGGCTTATAATAATAATTGGAATGTAAATGTTGACTCCACCGGGAAGATTGATAATAAGTATGATTATTTGTTTTACGAAAGCGATCAACCAGATGAGTGGCAATACAAAACTGGCTGGGTTGTTGAAAAAGAAAACCTATTGACCTTTTTTCAGAATAATATGACCTCATACGGATTCAATCAAAAAGAAATAAAGGATTTTACTGATTTCTGGATACCTAAATTCGTAACTTATAAATATTATCTGGTCTATCCTCAGGAAAAAGCAATTATTGATAAGCTCATAAAGATAGATTTTTCTATAAAACCAGATAACTCTTTGCGATTGTTCTATGCAATAACAGGAACAAATGAAGTCTTTGCAATAGATATACACAAAATAAATAGCAATTTTAAGCGAAATGATTTTTGTGTTACTGAATGGGGCGTAATAATAAATTAGTTGTAGCTGTTAATAGAACCAATAGTAAATAAAATATGGATATTGAATTTATTAAAACCCGTTTGGCTCCTTGTGGTTTGCATTGTGGCAAATGTTTTGCTTTTATCGATGGAGACATTAAAAACTATAGCAATAAACTAAAAGAGTCATTGGGCGATTTCGATATTTATGCCAAAAGATTTGTTGATTTGATTGACGAACCTTTATTTAACAAGTACCCTGATTTCAAATCACTATTGGCTTATTTTGCATCTGCTGGTTGTGCTGGTTGCAGAAAGGAACAATGCAAACTTTTCAAAGACTGTAAAGTGAAAGAATGTCATGTAAAGCAAGGCGTTGATTTTTGTTTTCAATGTTCCGAATTTCCTTGCGATCATACAGGATTTGACCAACATCTCCATCAACGTTCCATTGATATAAATAAAAGAATGAAGGAAATTGGAGTGGAAAGTTATTATAATGAGATAAAAGATAAAGCAAGATATTGATCAAATAGAAACGGACATTACAAAAGCAAAATCAGCAACTAAAATCCCTATGCTTCATAAAAAGAGAGAACATCCAAAAGAAAAAACCAGATTACATCCTCGTAGCAAGCATCGGGAACGATATGATTTCAAACAATTGATTGAAACTAGTCCGGAATTAGCTCCCTTTGTTAAACTGAATATATACGAGGACGAATCAATAGATTTCTCTGATCCGGACGCTGTTAAGATGCTTAATAAAGCTTTATTGAAGCATTATTACGACATTGTCTATTGGGATATTCCTGCTAATTATTTATGTCCGCCCATTCCGGGGAGAGCTGACTATATCCATCATATTGCAGATTTAATAAGTAACTATAATTTTAAAAAAACACCTGTTGGTAGCAAGATAAAATGCCTGGATATTGGTGTAGGAGCCAATTGCGTTTATCCGATCATTGGGAACAAAGAATATGGCTGGTCGTTTATTGGCACTGATATTGATCCTATCGCCATAGAATCGGCAAACAAAATAGCAGAATTGAATCCTGTATTAACAGGGAAAATTGAACTGAGATTGCAAACTAATCCAAAAGATATTTTTAAAGGGATTATTCTAAATGACGAATGCTTTGATTTGACCATTTGCAATCCCCCGTTTCATGCTTCTTTTGCCGAATTACAAGCTGCAAATCTTCGTAAATTAAGTAATTTAAATCATAAAAACATTAATCAGGCAGTCTTAAACTTTGGCGGACAAATTACCGAATTGTGTTGCGAAGGCGGTGAAGAAAAATTTGTTAGAGATATGATATGGCAAAGCAAACTATTTGCTGTTTCCTGTTTTTGCTTTTCCACAATAATTTCCAAAGAATCAAATCTCATTAGTGTTTACTATGAACTAAAAAAGGCAGAAGCGGTTGAAGTGATAACCATTCCTATGGGGCAGGGCAATAAAACAAGTCGTATTGTTGCTTGGTCGTTTCTTAGTATTGAACAGCGGAAAACATGGGTGAATAAAAGGTGGAAGGTATAAGAACTTAAAGTCATAGAATAGCATTAGTTTATAATCTTTCTAATAGGAGAAAGACACCTCTTTAAAAACTTTTAAAAATATAATTATGATTAGCAAAATAGGAATGCAATTTAAGAAACCCAGTGGTTTTTTGGGCAAACTCATCTCCAATTTAATGATAAAAGGAAATAGACCATCTTATGATAGACTTATAAACGATTTGAAAATTCAAACTTATGATAAAATATTGGAAATAGGTTATGGTCCAGGTATAGGGGTTAATATAATATCAGAGAAATTTGGTCAATGCGATATTTATGGTGTTGATTTTTCTGAACTGATGTTTAAAAGAGCAACAAAACGAAATAAGCATTTCATTGATAAGGGGAAAGTGAGATTGTTGTTTGGTGATTTTATTGTAACTGATGTTATTACCAAAGATTTTGATAAGATATTTTGTTTAAATGTAGTTTATTTCTGGGATGATCTTCAACAACCATTTAGCAAGATAAAGTCTCTTCTCAAAACCGAAGGAATATTCTGTTTTTATATGGCAGATAAAGATGATTTAGCGAAGATGAGATTTACCAAAGATGGAATTTTCAATAAATATGCTATTGAACACATTATTGAAACATTAAAATTAGTTGGATTTAAAGAGATAGAATATTATTTTAATAAAGGTTATTTTATTAAAGCAGCAAAGTGCTGATTGAATATGCAAAGAAACAGTAAAAAATGTGTGAAATATAATTAATTCACACATTTTTTGTTTAAAGAGTACAAGTACTACATTTTAACTTTATTAATAGGAAGAGATATCATATCAGCATAGTCTTCAACAGCTTCTTCCATATCTAGGTCGATTTCTTTGTAATGCCAATTGATAGTTACTTTTTTGTTTAATTTAGACAATCCATCTAAAAGCAATAAAATATCAAGTATTATTTTAGAAGAAGCAGTATTAAAATAAATAAATTTAAAATTAAAATTAATTGTATTATGTTCACTCTTCCCAAATTCATTAAGCCAATTCAACATTGGAGTATATGTAAGTTTTACATCTTCTGGCATAGATACTCCAGCTATATAGCAAATCCCGCTTAATGGGTCAAAATTTATTTCTGGGGTTGATGAACTTTTTTCAATAAATAGTTTTTCCATACTTTATTAATGTTTTTTTTATAAAGTCAAAGATAATTTAATTTCTGTTTCATTTCAATGGAAACCATAATAAAAATAAGGTCGATTCATTTAAAATAATATAAATATAGTTTAAAGCTAAGTTCATTCATATGATTAAAATAATAATTATTTCAAAGTTAAAAATAATAATTATTCCAATTAAATATTATGGTTAATTTTGAAACACAATAATAAATTACAATATTTTTGTTGTGGTCTAATAGTATGTTTTTACTTAAATATTTTTAAAATATGAAATTTAGTGCAAAACAAATAGCAGAACTTCTTGGGGGAATAGTTGAAGGCAATCCGGATGTTGAAGTTAGTAAATTATCAAAAATTGAAGAAGGAGAGCCTGGCACACTTTCATTTCTTGCAAATCCATTATATACACAATATATATATACAACCAATGCTTCGGTAGTTATTGTTAATAAAAGTTTTGTACCCGAACATACAATAAATAGTACTCTTGTGAGAGTCGAAAGTGCCGAATTAGCTTTTGCAAAATTACTTGAAGTTTATAATCAAATAAAACAAAACAAAGTTGGTGTTTCAAAACAAGCATTTATTGCCGAAACTGCAACAGTTGGTGAAAATATATATCTTGGAGAGTTTGCTTATATTGGAGAAAATGCAGTGATAGGTAAAAATGTTAAAATATATCCTCAGGTTTATATTGGTGATAATACTATTGTTGGTGATAATACAGTTATTTATGCAGGAGTAAAAGTATATTCAGATAATAAGATTGGTAAAAACTGTATTATTCATTCTGGAACGGTTATTGGTAGCGACGGTTTCCGCTTTGCTCCACAAAGCGAAGGTAATACTAAAGTTGCCCAGATTGGAAATGTTGTATTGGGGGATGATGTTGAGATTGGCGCTAATTGTGCTATCGATAGAGCAACACTAGGTTCAACTATTTTACATAATGGAGTTAAATTCGATAATCTTATTCATATCGCTCACAATGTTGAAATTGGCGAAAATACTTATATTGCAGCAAATGTTGTTATTGCTGGCTCCACTAAAATAGGAAAGAATTGTATGTTTAGTGGACAGGTTGGTATTGTCGGACATTTAAATATAGCTGATGGAACTATAATAGCTGCACAATCGGGTATATCAAAGAACATAACCAAAAAAGGGGAAGGTTATATGGGTTCTCCCGCATTTGAAGTTGGCAAATATAGAAAATCATACATTCATTTTCGTAATTTACCCGATTTGGTCGAAAGGCTTGAGAAACTTGAGAAAAACAAAAATAATTAAATTAAATACAATGAAGAGCTTGTTTAAAATTTATAATTCAATAAGGTTTTGAATTTAAAACATTTCATAACAACATGATTTTTTTGCCACAAAAGCAAAAAATACCAGGAATTCACAAAATCTTAAATGCTTCGAGACAAACATTTAAACAACTTCAAAGAACAAATTTATTTTATTACCTACTCCTATTTCTAATATTATTTCATTACCTGCTATAAAAAACCAATGTTTTTAAGGTTTATAATACTCTAATATTGTTGTGTTTATTCGCAAAATAAAAAATGTTCCAAGCAGCATTACAATTAATCATACCAAATCACAAACACATAAAACAAAAAAAGCTTGAGTAAATGCCCCTTAACTTTTAATTTCCCAGAGAAATATTTGGTGTGAGAATTCTTTCTGGGAAATTCCTGAGAAACTATTTGACGTAAGAATTTGTTCCGGGAAATTCCCAGAGAACATTTTGGCGTAAGAATTAGTTCTGGGAAATTCCCAGAGAACATTTTGGCGTAAGAATTAGTTCTGGGAAAATCCCAGAGAACATTTTGGCGTAAGAATTTGTTCTGGGAAAATCCCAGAGAACATTTTGGCGTAAGAATTTGTTCTGGGAAATTCCCAGAGAACATTTTAGCGTGAGAATTTGTTCTGGGAAATTTCCAGGAAACATTTTGGTGTAAGAATTAGTTCTGGCATTTCGCCAGAAAGAATTTTGACGTAGGAATTTGTTCTGGCGTTTCGCCAGAGAACTATTTGACGTAAGAATTTGTTCTGGCATTTTGCCGGGAAGAATTTTGATGTAGGATTTTGTTCCAGCGTTTCGCCGGAGAACTATTTGGTGTAAGAATTAGTTCTGGCATTTTGCCAGAAAGAATTTTGACGTAGGAATTTGTTTTGGTGTTTCGCCGGAGAACTATTTGGCGTAAGAATTTGTTCTGGCATTTCGCCAGAAAGAATTTTGACGTAGGAATTTGTTCTGGCGTTTCGCCGGAGAACTATTTGACGTAAGAATTTGTTCTGGCGTTTTGAAAATAAATAATTCGATGCTTTAGATTTCGCATAAAATTAGTTTTGATAGAATATCCTATTATGGCTAAGTCCTAATCTATTAATTTTTTTCCTAACATAAAGGTCAGGTCAATTAAATTATTGCTATTGCCTTTAGTTTGTGGTCTTAATTGTAAGAAATAAATAGGGATCTTTTTAATTTACTGAAAAAATTTAAACAACCTTTAAAGCAATAAATTAGTTTACCCTGATTTTTGAACCAACTCTAAGTATTTTCTTTTTAGAAAAACCATTTATACTACATAAAGTTGAAACTGAAGTGCCATATTTAACTGCTATTCCAGATAAAGTATCACCCTTTTTTATTGTGTGAAATTTGATTTTTGCAAATTCTCTCACTTGTTCCATATAAGTGAAGTTTAACTTTGTCAAAGTCAGTGTATCTGATTTAAGACAGTTTTTATCAAAATCAACAACATCACATGGATTAATTGGTTCGTCCAAATACCGTATTTCAAAATGCAAATGGCTGCCATATGAACGTCCAGTATTACCTCCCAGCCCAATTATATCTCCTGCTTTAACAAAAGTATTTGGTTCAACAAATTTTTTAGAAAGATGAGCATAAAAAGTTTCAAGTCCGTTTTTATGTCTAACAACAACAATGTTCCCATATGTTTTACTCCTTTGACTTATTCTTACTGTTCCATCAAAAGCACTTGCAACCGAATCACCAGTTTGTAATTTTATATCAACACCATAATGATATCTGTATTTTCTGGGCCCAAAAACAGATGTAACTCTTCCTTTGAAAGGAACAATAAAACGAGTACCCATAGAATCACTCAGTAATGGAATTGATAAAGTGTCCAGTACGTATGAAAAATCGTATTTACGGTTATAAATTACATTGGTACTCCACTCCTGAAATGTTGTAAGGTTTGGGAATGATACTATTTTTAATGAAAGTGAGTCAGCAGATTTAATTGTATTATCTATAGGGTCAAGTTCACTTAATTCACCACCGCCTGTGTCAATAATTGTATCGTTTTGAGAATAAGTAATACCAGCTGAAAATAATAAAAATAAGCTAATTAATAGTGAGGTTTTGGTTAATCTCATCATTATAAAAGGATTAGTTAATATTTTTGTATTTTTTTACGCAACAAAGATAATAATTACATATTACTATAAAACTTTTTAACATTTTTTAACATTTAGAATGGGAAAAAATATTTCAAAAAGCTAATATTAAACCTATACGAAAATATATGCTTTAAAGTTTCATGTGTTTCTATTTGTGATTTTATGAGCTTAAAAAAGAGTTTGTTAATTTATTTATTTTTACAAAATGATTCGATTTCATGAAAACAATTCCTTTTTATTAATTGTATATCTTTGCTTTTTTTAATGCTATTTATGAAATTTGATTTACTTAACAAGGACTTAAATACTAAAGCAAGGGCTGGGATAATACATACAGACCATGGTGATATAGAAACGCCAATTTTTATGCCTGTTGGTACAGCAGGTACTGTTAAAGCCATTCACCAAAGAGATCTTTTAGATGATATTAGAGCTCAAATTATCCTTGGTAATACATATCACCTTTATTTGCGTCCTGGAACAGATGTAATTAATAAAGCAGGAGGACTTCATCGTTTTAATGGTTGGGATAAGCCAATACTTACGGATAGTGGAGGTTATCAGGTATATTCTCTAACTGCAAACCGAAAATTAAATGAAAATGGAGTTACTTTCAGATCTCATATAGACGGCTCGAAACATCTTTTTACTCCAGAAAATGTAATAGATACGCAACGACTTATTGGTTCTGATATTATGATGGTGTTAGACGAATGTACCCCATATCCTTGCGAATATTCTTATGCAAAGAAATCATTAGCAATAACACATAAATGGTTAAACAGATGTTTTACTCAATATAAAAATACCAATAATATTTATAATTTTCAGCAGGCACTTTTTCCAATTGTTCAGGGAAGTATTTATAAAGATCTTCGGACTCAATCTGCAGAATTTATAACTAATATAGATGCTGAAGGAAATGCAATTGGTGGTTTGTCCGTTGGCGAACCAGCAGAAATGATGTATGAAATGACAGAGCTTGTTTGTGATATATTGCCAATTGATAAACCTCGTTATCTTATGGGTGTGGGAACACCGGCAAATATACTTGAAAGTATAGCACTTGGTGTGGACATGATGGATTGTGTTATGCCTACCCGTAATGCCCGCAACGGTATGCTTTTTACTAGTCAGGGAATCATAAATATAAAAAACGAAAAATGGAAAAATGATTTCTCTCCAATCGATGAGTTCGGGACCTCGTTTGTTGACAATGCATATTCAAAAGCTTACTTACGTCATCTTTTTATCTCAAAAGAAATACTATCAGCAATGATAGCCACAGCTCATAATTTATCTTTCTATTTATGGCTGGTAAAAGAAGCTAGAAATAAAATCATTGAAGGCAGTTTCTTTTCCTGGAAAAATAGGATGGTAAAACAATTGATTCAACGTTTGTAAGCTTTTTTTTATAAATTTGCACAATATGTTTAAAAGTAATCTGTTCTGCTAAAACTAAATGAATGAAGAAAGCTGATCTATATATTATTAAAAAATTCTTAGGCTCTTTCTTGTTGATAATTGCGTTGTTAATAATTGTTCTTATCATTTTCGACTTTTCGGAACGTATTGATGACTTTATGGAGAAGGATCCTCCTCTGAGTGAAATAATCTTTGTTTATTATCTTAACTTTATACCCTATTTTATTAATCAATTTAGTGCTTTACTAACATTCATTGCGGTCATTTTTTTTACTTCGAAAATGGCATCACATACAGAGTTTGTTGCTTTACTTAGTAGTGGTATTAGTTTTAGACGATTACTCTTTCCTTATGTGGTTTCTGCATTTCTCATAGCACTTTTTTCTTTTATCTTATCAAATTTTATTATTCCTCCAGCAAATAAACAACGTTTAGAATTTACTTACAAATACTTAAAAAACACATCTCATTTTAAAGAAAAAGATATTCATTTGCAAATCAATAAAGGTGTATTTGCTTATTGCGATTACTTTAATGATATGACAAATGTTGGCAATAATTTCACGATAGAGAAAATCGAAAATGAAAAATTAATATCCAAAACTACAGCTAAACTAATTAGATGGGATAGTATTGGCAAAAAATGGACTTTAGAGAATTATTGGATAAGAGATATAAACGGAAACAGTGAAAAAATAATCCGTGGAACAAAACTAGATACTGTATTAAATATTCTTCCCAATGATTTTTATAGGACATTAGACGAAGTGGAAACAATGAACTTTTTTCAGCTAAATAAGTTTATTGCCAAAGAGAAATTAAAAGGGTCGAATAATATAGATTTTTATTTGCTCGAAAAACATAGAAGAATTGCTTATCCATTTGCTACTATAGTTCTTGCGCTAATAGGTGTTTCCATTTCGAGCAGAAAAGTTAGAGGAGGAATTGGCTATCATTTAGGAGCCGGAATAGCTTTAAGTTTTACCTACATTATGTTTATGCAAGTATTAACAACAATATCTACTTATGGAGGCATACTTCCTGTTGCCATTGCTGTTTGGATCCCAAATGTTATTTTTAGTATTATCGCATTATATTTGTTGAAAATTGCGCCAAAATAAAACTTGATTTTAAGTATTTAGAAAGCAACAACAGGAGAAATCATTTATTGTTTTATTTTCAAAGTTGTTTGTTTTCAATGGATAATGCTAGTATCCGCTTTTTTTCTATAAAATTTTGTTGGAATGACTAAGAATAAAATAGAAAATATAATAGAAAAAATTGATACCAATACTGCAATATTCAAATACTTTACTGAGAAAACATATTCAATATTATGCTTTCCTGATGGAACAATTACCGAAATCATAGCATAATTTGAAGTAAAATGTTGTGTTTTTTTGTTGTCAATATAAACACTCCATCCTTTACAATTATTCTGCATTAATGTCAATACTTGAGGACTTTCTGTGTTTACAAATACTTTAATATTATTTGGATTAAATTTTCTAACATCAACAATATCGTTTGAAGACGATGTCATGTTTTGAATACCTTCTATTTGTTGAAATTTGCTCTTTTCAGCATAAATTATTTTTGAATTAGTTGTGTCTGTTATTGTGGTTTCATTCAAGCTGTCAAGCAAAACCAAATTACATGATAAATATATCCATTCATTTTCAAAAATATTTTTTCTGATTTTTGAATTATTTAGTTTCCCAAACATATTTAACACAAAAGGATTGTTTCCATCAAAAGAAATATTTTTAAAGAACATATTTGAATTTCCTTGCAATGGAGTGCCTGCGATTGATTTGTCTATTGTGTTTATCAATTTAATTTTAGGTGGAATTGGAAAACTTTTTGGTAATCTTTTCAATTTATCTGAAATTGATTTAGGTTTAAAATTACTGTAAATAGTGATCGGGGCATTCAATTGAGTGCTTATAATCATTTCAAATACAAGTAAAAGAGTAAGGTATTTAATAAAATGTATAAAATTCTTAGTTTTATATATAATTAATAAAAAAATCAATATTATCAATCCCTGCAATATGCCTTGTACTATAAAGTGTTCATTAAAGCTTAAAATGTTTGATAAATCAAAAAAGTTTTTAACCCAAAGAATAATTTTCCAATTAACACTCTTAAACAATGGAATTATTATAGCCAGTATAGCTAAAAGTGCTATCCCACTGAATATATATAACTTCTTCTTATTGAAATTCTTTTCTATACTTTGTAAAGTATAACCAGCACAAATTATAAAGCAAATAATAAAAAATATTCTAAAAATCGAAGGAAATCTAAACAAATTCATTAAAGGAACATAATCATATAAAAACTGCCTAACATATAAGTATTTTCCCATTGAAGCAGCTAAACAAAAAATGCCAATCCCTAAAAAAACAATTTCTGTTTTACTTTTCTTTCTGAAAAAAGAATATATAAATAAAATAAAAATCAATATCCCAAAATAAGCATTTGCCATAGAAATATCTGTGTCAAAATAATTTTGATTCATAACAGTCGGGAAAGGCATTAAAAAGGATATTGCTGAACGAGGTGAGAAAGGACCAAAAAGAGCGTTTTCCACACTTACTCCTTCACTCCGTGAAAAATCATTTCTGAAATTTATAAAAGAATAAATATAAGCAGCAGAGAATAAAATTAAGAAAACAACAAAAACAAAGTTTAAAAGAAAAAGTTTTATGATTTTATTTTTGTTACGTTCTTTTATTAATTCAATTAGCTTAATTATAAATAACAATAAAAATAAATATATTAGAATTATTACAAATGCAGGATAACCCCCAGTTAAAAGCAAATAACAAAATAGCGCAGCTATAATAGCAGATTTCGGAGATAGTTTATTATTCAAATCTATATATGCACCTATAACAAAAGGTAACCAGGCTCCAGTAATAATATATGTTAAATGTTGGGCATTTCCTACAAATAAACCACAAAACAAATAACAAATAGCTAATAATAGTCTTATTTGAGTTGTAAAATCAAATCTTTTCAATAACCAATACATTCCAATACCAGCTATGAATATGTGTAAAATAAATTCTATATTATTTATAAAAATATTATATCCTTTAAGAAAACCTAATATTAAAACAAAAGGATACCAAGCTCCACTTTGAGGATCTGCACAAATAGGGTATCCAAGAAATTCATATGGATTCCATAAAGGGAGTAAATTATTTCTATAACATTCTGAAATAAAAAACCTAAAAGGAAAATACTGAGTAAGCATATCCCATTTTAAAACATTTTGCATAAACGCAATCTGCCAATAGCCAATTAATGTAACTATTAAAATAATTAAAATGTTTTTCAAATCAGCTTTATATTTCATTTCAATTTCTTATTTCACTTCAATTTACCTAACCTAAATTGCATATTAAACATTTTGCATTACTCTTCAAAAATCTTTTCTAATACTTCAATTGTTTTTAGATTTTTAAATCCAGAAATATGGATTTCGTAATAATTGCATATTTTAATTAATAAAATTTTTCGATCATTATAACTAATTTTTAGTTTGTGGAGGCTTTCAACAGATTCGTTTGATAACTCAAAGAATGTTTTTGCTAAATAAGAATCTATATAGTTGTTATGGTTTGGTATTGATGGTTGATAGATTCCATCAATAAGATTGAAAAAAGCACAATTCTCAGAATAGTTTTGTTCTGGGAAAAAGCCTAAATATTTTGTAAACTGTATTATGAAAAAAAGATTAAAATTTGAAATTTTTTCAGTGTTGTCATCAAGATATATTAAAGAATCTAGAATAAATCTGAAAAGAAGTTGATTCGGTTCTTGCTCTTTAATTGACTTATATATTATTTCGTTAAGAAAAAAAACAATAGCAGTTTTTTTTATATTTAAATACAATGTTTTAGGATGATAATACAATACCATCTCTTTTATTAAATGAATTTCTCCTTTAGGGTTTGGATAAGCAACAACCTCAACAATGCTTAATGGCTGAATCAGTGCTTTTTTATATCTTGATTTATTGTTTTTAAACCCTTTGATGATGAATGATTGCAATCCATAAAGTTCTGTATAAATTTTAACAATTATGCTTGACTCAGAATAATCAAAATGATGAAGAACTATTCCTTTTGTAGCATAAATCATGTTCTAAAAACTTAATTTATGATAAGTATTTTAGTAACTTCTGTTTTGGAGCCATCATCGTTAGTGCAAAACACTAAATAAACACCAGTGTGTGCTTTTTCATTATTGAAATTTCTGCCATTCCAAACAGCCTGACCTCCTTCTGCTATGGTTTCAAAAATAAGATTTCCACTAATATCAGTTATTTTAACAATTGCATTTTTAACTAAACCTTTAATTGCAATAGTTCCCTCATAATTTTCACGGACTGGGTTTGGATAAGCAAAAATATGAGCATAATTATCATCTCCATTTGTAGCAGAGCCTTTAAATGAAATAATTCCTTTATCAGTTCCAAAGTAAACTTCTCCGGTTTCCCCATCAATAGCAATACTATTAATAGTATTAGATATTAAAGGGCTATTGTCAACATTAAATTGATAAACCTCTTTAGTACCATCAGCAGACATAAGATATACTCCTGAATTTTGAGTTCCAATCCATTTCCTATTAGCTCCATCAATAGCAATTGATGTTATATATTCACCTTCTAATAGTGGACGAATATGACCATCTTGTTCTACAAGTATTTCCTGTGAGTCGAAATTTTGATTAGAAAAAATGTTTTCTGGTGTAAAAAAAACAGATAATCCATCATCTGTTCCAACCCATACCTTTCCATCAAGATCAGTAGCAAAACAAATTACATTTGCACTTGGTAATTTCCCTTTCCCTGCATCTATTCCTAATATTTTCACTGGTTTGTCGTCAGAAGTATTATCAATTGTATTGTTATCATTAAATACTGCAATTCCTCCACCTCGAGATAACATTACCCATTTTTGATTAAAATTGTCTATAATTAAACGAGTGGAAGTTGCACCATTAAGTTCGTTTCCTAAATCAAATTTCTTCCATGTATTATCAGGTTTTTTTACCATTAAAACATCTCCAGATCCTGTGCTATTATTAGAAATCCACAAATTATGTTTATCATCAAAGCACAAACCACCTACTCCAATCCAATAATAACTTCCATTAACGGGAGGTACATGTAATGTGCTGTTTTTTTCATTATAAACATTAACTATAGCATTATCATAAAATTCTATTAATCCTCTTCCCCAAGACCCGGCATAAACTCTTTTGCTATCAAAAGGATCTACAGCAATGGTTATTATGTCAAAAATAGTATCTAACGTTGGTGTATTAGAGCGATTAATTACTGTCCATTTTTCGTCCACAAATGAAAAAACACCATCTCCATTATAAATATTGTTCCATGAAGATAAGCTATATCCGCCTGGTGCTACCCATAAATGCCCATTTTCTACAGACATTGCTACTACATTTGTTGTAGAAGGTCCATTTGGAAAAAAATACTCTGTTTTTTGAGAAACTTTAACTAATCCCTTTTCATTATGAGCAAGCCAATACGCCCATTCATCAGCATCAACTATTAAGTCTTTTGTAACTGCTGAATTTTCAATGCTTGAGATTAAAGTGTCTCCTTTATCATAGATAGATACTCCCCATTCAGTTAAAACGAATAATAAATTTGAATAAGTTTTTAAATTATATTTAGTCAAATTAGGATTATGAGTAGTATCAAATCGTTGCCAACTATTTCCTTTTAATACATATAATGTGTCTTTATTGTATTGAGAACTTGATTTGTTAACAAAAAATTTATTATTAAAATAAATTATTGCATTAAATTTTGAATCTGGGAAACTAATATTGTTTTGTTTGTGCCATGATGCATAATTTGCTAAATTTGGGTCACTTGTTAGAGCTTGGTAAATTCCCGTACTTGTGGCTGCATAGAAACTAGTGTCATTGGTAGTTAAGTCGAAAACCTCTATGGTAGTACCGTTTTCTCCAATAATGTAAGTTTCCTTTATTTCTTTTTTTGGAAGATCTAAAACAACTATACCAAAGCCACAGGATAAATAAGCTTTTTTATTTATAAATAAAATTTTATTAATACTTTTTGTTCCTAATATTGGTTTGATTTTTATGTCTGGAATATTAGTTATCGTATTGTTGCTGCCATCTAACAAATCAATGTTTGCATTTTTATATGCTATTACTAAATAATTACTTTGATTGTCATAATTAATAGTAGTAATGTCGATATCTGAAAGCCCATTTACTTTGTTAAGGCGCCCAATAGAATTATCGTTTATGTCTTTATAAAAAAGACTATATTTTGTGGCACAATATATTCTATTGCCAACCTGAGCAACAGATATACAGCTATTATATGGAAAATGATCGCGCCATTCACCTATACTAATGCCTTGTGCATTTATTCTGCAAAAGCAAAATATTATAATTAAAACAATTATTACTTTACTCGTTTTATACATAATTTTTATTTTTAAGTTATTTTAAATAATAACTTTAATTTTTAAAATTTATTGTCTGTTATTAAAAATAAATTTTTATTTGTTTATTAAAGTCATCAAAATTATTTTATTTTTTTTGTTTTAATAAAATAAAATTATAATGGTTTGTTGAGTTAGTTTAAATCATTTATTTTGAAGTGTATTGTTTTTTTGTGTTATCAGTTAAAATCCCCTCATATAATACTTTTATGATTTGATTATATATTTCATATGCTGATTTGGGAACATTTTTATTAATTTCAATTGGTAATTGTTTGATAAATTGTGGGTTTAAAAGATTGTCAATTGAACTCATCAAAATAAGTATTGCGATATCTTTATTTACATTTGTATTGATATGCCCTTTTTTTAAACCTTCATCATAAAGTTTTCCAAAATGATTGATTACAGTGTCTTTTTTGAATTCATTTATTTTTTTCCAGATGTCTGGTAAGTTTTTTTGCACATCTCTAAGAAAATCAGTTGTAATTGAAGATAAAGAGTTGGCAAAAGAAGCAATAATTTGTTTTAATTTTTCTGGAAAGTTTAACTCTTCTTTTTGTAGAATTCCAAAAATGTTGTTATTTGTGTTGTTTATTGTTTGGTTAACAACTGTATTCAATATTTCTTTTTTACTTATAAAATAACGGTAAAGTGTCTTTTTACTGATACCAGATTTTAAAGCTATTTGTTCAGTGGTAACAATACTATAACAACTCTTGAAAAAAAGATTTCCAGCTTCTTTTATAATTCTTTCCTGTATTTCTATTTCTCTTGGTTTCACTTATATTTTACAAACTATTTTTAAATAGTAGTAACTAGTGCAAAGTTATTTCTTTTATGTTAAAAAAAAAATAATTAAATGCTTTCTTAAGAATGTTAGGCTATTCTATAATATTCTATTTTTAAATCATGTATCGGTTTTTGTTTAAAGAGAATTTTCGGTTTTTTAACGATTTTATATTTAATGGCTAATTATACCATATTATTTTTGCAAGAAAATCAAAATAAACTTTAAAAACTTTTGTCGTATAATTTGTTTCCTAAGTTTATTTTTGTTTATTTTGCACTTTCTTTTAAAAAAGCAAAACATGGAAGTCAATAAAAATGCTGAACTTTTAAAAAAAATAACTGATATTTTTTATAGATGTGGCATTAAAAGCGTTACAATGGATGAAATTGCAAGAGAGCTATGCATTTCTAAAAAAACCTTATATCAATATTTTAAAGATAAAAACGATATTATTGAACAAATCGTAAATTATCACATTGAAAATATGCAATGTGATTTGTGCTCATTGTATGATGATTCAGACAATGCAATAGACGTACTATTAATTGTAAGTAAGTATATTTCCGATCAATTGCAACGTGTTCACCCATCTGTTACTTTTGATTTACAAAAATATTACCCCGAAGCCTGGAAAAAACATACTGATTTTCGTAAAATACATATAGTTAACGATATCATAAAGAATATGAATATTGGTATAGAGCAGGGATTCTATAGAAATGATTTTAATATAGATATTATAGCACGTTTTTATCTTGCGCGTATTGAAAATTTATTACACAATGAAGAGTTAATAAAGAATTATTCATTTGAAGAACTATTTAATACACTATTTATTTATCATATAAGAGGTATTGCCAATAAAAAAGGAATTGAATATCTCGAAAACAAAATAAAATCGAAACTTTAATAAAAGAACAAAAATGAGAAAAAGGTTTATATTAATTTTTTATGTTGCATTGATTGCTATGGCAAACCAACTGAATGCACAAGAAACAAAAAAGGATAGTATATATAAGTTGAGTTTGAAAGACGCTCAGGATTATGCTATGCAAAATAGTCCAACCATGAAAAATTCAATACTTGATTTAGACATTGCTAAGAAAAAGATTTGGGAAACCACCGCTATTGGTTTACCACAAGTTAGTGGAAACCTAGCATACTCATACCAATTAACTATACCAGGAACAATTGAAAAATTTGCTTCCTCAATGGTGCCTGGTTTTGATAATTTGCCTCAACCAATTCAAGATAGCATTTTGGATGGTTTAAGAAAAGACATGCGTTGGGGATTAACTTTAGACATAACTGCTTCGCAAATAATTTTTAGTGGAGCTTATCTTGTTGGGCTTCAGACATCAAAAGTATATAAAAGCTTGTCTGAAATTGCAATCACTAAGTCCGAATCCGATCTAAAACTAAATGTAGCCAATGCATATTACCTAGTCTTGATTGCTAAAGAAAATGTTAAAGTTTTGGACTCTACTTATCAAAACACAAGCAAACTTCTTACTGAACTTGAAGCGATTAATAAAGCTGGTTTAATAGAAGAAACGGATGTTGACCAGATTAAAATTACTTGTAATACTATATTGAATGCTCTAGACATGTTAAAACGACAGAGTGAAATTGCAAATAATCTTCTTAAATTTCAGATGGGAATGGACATATACGCAAATATAGAGCTTACTGAAGATTTAAATTCAATGATTGAAACAGAAAGAGTAGCAGCAATGTTATTACAAAAATATGATGTAAGCTCACAACCAGACTTTATGCTTCTTGAAACACAGGAAAAACTAGCTGGGTTGAATGTGAAGTTTAATAAATCAGCATTTCTACCTGATGTTGCTGCATTTTATACACATCAAGAAAATTTTAATGATAAATCATTTTCATTTACTCCACCAAACTTAGTAGGTGTAGGGATGACAATTCCAATTTTCAGCAGTGGTTCTCGTATTGTTAAACTTAAACAAGCAAAACTTCAGCTTTATAAAGCTCAAAACTCCAAGAGTATGGTAGAACAAAGTTTGTTACTGGACTATGAGCAATCTAAAAGTGCTTGCCTCAATGCCATGGACAAATTCAATACACAAAAAGAAACCATTCAACTTTCGAAGAAAATCTATGACAGAACACTAATAAAATATAAAGAAGGAATGTCATCCAGTATGGATTTAACACAGGCTCAAAACCAATACCTAACAGCTCAATCTAATTATTTTAATGCCATGCTTGAGCTTTTAAATGCAAATGCCAAATTAAGTAAGTTATTAACAACAAATAAAAAATAATATATAAGAAATATGAAAAAATTAGCACTAATAGCAGGAATTATACTCTTTGTATTTGCTTGTAAACCAGACAAAAAAGCAAAATTAGATAAACTAAAAAAGCAACATGATGAAATATCGCAGCAAATAAAAGCTTTAGAGAATGAATTAAATGTTGGTGAAGATAAAAATAACGAAAAAGTAAAATTGGTTACACTTAATGAAATAAAAAAACAACCTTTTAACCATTATATCGAAGTTCAAGGAAAATTGGATGGAGATGACAATGTTACTGTTACCTCAAAAAGCCCTGGCGTTGTAACTGCAATATATGTTAAAGAAGGTGATGCTGTTAAAAAAGGTCAGGTATTGGCAACTCTTGACGCACAAGTATATTATCAAACATTGGAAGAATTAAAAACACAAATTGATTTTGCAACAAATCTTTATAACAAACAAAAAACATTGTGGGATCAAAAAATTGGTTCAGAAATTCAATACCTTTCAGCAAAGAATAACAAAGAAAGCCTTGAATTAAAACTTAAAACCTTACAGGAACAAATAAATATGATGAAAATTACTTCCCCCATCAATGGCAACATTGAAGAAATGCCGATTAAAATTGGTCAATTAATGGCTCCTGGCATTCCGGCATTCAGGGTGGTTAATTTTTCTAAGGTAAAAATAATGGCAGATGTTGCAGAAGCATTTAGTTCTAAAGTATCAAAAGGAGATAGTGTTTTAGTAAGTTTCCCTGATATTGATATAGAGATTAAAGACAAAATCGATTTTGCAAGTAAGTATATAAATCCTATCAATAGGACATTTGCCATTGAAATTAAATTCAATTCTGGGAAAACCCCAATAAGGGCAAACATGGTAACTGTGATCAAAATTGCAGATTATCATTCCCCTAATGCAATTACTATTCCTATAAATTTAGTTCAATCAGATAATACGGGTTCCTATGTTTTTGTTTCAGAAATTATAAATGGGAAAATGTATGCTAAAAGACGTATTGTTAAACAAGGACAAACATACAACGGTATTGTTGAAATAACTGAAGGTTTAAATACAGGAGACAAAGTATTGTCCTCAGGATATCAGGATGTGGAAGATGGACAATTAATTAAATTGTAATACATTAAATTAATTATTATCCACTTCAAAATATAATTGATATGATTTTTTACAATAAAAAAAATTACAAATGAAATACGATTTAAAAACCAAGATAAAAGAATTCAAACCCACCAGTTGGTCTATTGATAATAAAACCAGTATTTATGTACTAGCAATTATTATTTCAATTTTTGGAATTTTCAGTTATAATTCTATTCCCAAAGAACAATTTCCTGAAATAGTTATTCCTACTATACTTGTTAATACAGTATATTCTGGAACTTCTCCAACTGATATGGAGAACCTTATTACCCGACCTTTAGAAAAAAACATGAAATCTATAAATGGAGTTAAAAAAATCACAAGCAACTCTATTCAAGATGTTTCTATTATTATGGTTGAGTTTAATCCAGGTATTGATGTTGCTGATGCTAAACAAAAAGTGAAAGATGCTGTTGATAAATCAAATGATTTGCCAACAGATATAACAGCAGGCCCGTTTGTTAAGGAAATTGATTTTTCTGAATTCCCTATTATGAGTATAAATATTTCCGGCGACTATAGTTTGGTTAAGCTAAAAAAATATGCAGAAATTACTCAAGATAAAATAGAGACATTAAAAGAGATCACGAGAGTTGACATTATTGGTGCAATGGATCGTGAAATTCAAATTAATGTTGATATGTTTAAAATGCAAGCAGCCAGTATTACATTGGGTGATATTAGTCGTGCTATTTCAGCTGAAAATGTTACCATTTCTGGAGGGGCTATTGATATGCAGGGAATGAAAAGAACCATCCGGGTTGTTGGTGAATTTAAAGACACTGAGACATTAAAGAATATTATAATGAAATCAGCAAGTGGGGCAACAGTGAAACTTAGTGATATTGCTGAAATCAAAGATGATTTTTTAGATCAGGAAAGCTTTGCACGTTTAAATAAAAAAAATGTTTTAACCTTAAACATTATCAAAAAAAGCGGAGAAAATCTTTTAGAAGCCTCTGAAAAAATTAAAGATATTACTGAAGGACTTAAGAAGGATAAGTTTCCCAGTGATTTAAATGTTACTATTACTGGTGATCAATCTAAATTTACAAGAAATACATTAAATGAATTGAATAACACTATTATTATTGGGTTTATTCTCGTAACGATTATTTTAATGTTTTTTATGGGATTAACAAATGCTTTTTTTGTTGGTTTGTCTGTCCCATTGTCAATGGCATTGGCATATATTTTTATGCCCTGGATTGGTTTTACAATGAACATGTTGGTTATGTTTTCATTTATTTTTGCTTTGGGTATAGTGGTGGATGATGCAATAGTTGTAATTGAGAATACGCATCGAATATTTAAGCAGAACAAAGGGAGGCTTGATATTACAAAATCCGCAAAATATGCAGCGGGTGAAGTATTTGTTCCTATTTTATCTGGAACATTAACAACACTGGCTCCTTTTATTCCACTTGCTTTTTGGCCTGGTATTGTTGGTGATTTCATGTTTTATATACCTATTACTCTTATTATAACATTAACAGCATCATTGGTAGTTGCTTATATTATAAATCCTGTTTTTGCAGTTAGTTTTATGAATCATAGTGAAGACGAAGGTGCTCCTAACAAAAAGCGAATATTTAAAATAGGAGGTATAATTGCTTCAATTGGAATTCTTTGTTATATCCCAATGTGGATTGGTATTGCTAATTTCATTTTATTTATTGCTTTCTCCTATGTAATGCACAATTTATATGGATACAAAGTTTTAATAAGATTTCAGCATAATACTTTGCCTAAGTTATTAACTAAGTACGAAAAAATGTTGAATTGGGTATTGTTTAAAAGACGTCCATATATAATATTATGGGGAATGGTTGGTTTGTTAATTGTTACTTTAGTTATAACCATATTAGCAAAACCAAAAGTAGTATTTTTCCCGGATAACGAACCCAATACTGTATCCGTTTTTATTAAGTTGCCTGTGGGAACTGATGTGAAGGTAACCGATTCTGTTACAAAGGTTATTGAAAATCGCATTTTTGATGTTTTAGGGAAAAATAATCCAATTGTAGAGTCCGTAATTTCTAATATAGCATTGGGTGCTTCTGAAGATATGTTTGATAATACTACAAAAACATCAAATAAATCAAAAGTAACTGTCAATTTTGTTGAGTATAACAAACGGATTGGCCTTTCAACAACCAAATATATGGATGAAATTAGAAATGTCGTTCAAAATATTCCTAATACAATCATTTCTGTTGAAAAAAATGCAATGGGACCTCCAACAGGTAAACCAATTAATATTGAAATTAGTGGAGAGAATTTAGATGAACTTATTTCCTCATCAAATACTTTTATTAAATATATTGACTCTCTTGGCATTCCTGGTATTGAAGAACTTAAAAGCGATTTTGAAAATAAGAAACCTGAATTATTAATTAATATTGATAGAGAAAGAGCAAATATTGAAGGAATTTTTACAGGTCAGATTGGGATGGAATTAAGAAATGCACTTTTTGGACTTGAAACTTCAAAATATCGTGAAGGCGAAGACCAATTTCCAATTATGATAAGATATGAGGAAAAGCAACGAAAAAACATCAATACTTTATTAAATCTAAAAATCACTTATCGTGATATGAATACTGGATTACTTCGACAAATTCCTCTTTCATCGCTTGCTAAGATAGAGTATAAAAATGCATATGGTGGAATAAAACGAAAAAACTTAAAAAGAATGATTACAATTTCATCTAATGTTTTATCAGGATATAATGCAAATGAAATTGTTAAAAGTATAAATTCAGCTTTACCTGCTTTTCAAAAAAGTGATGCTATAGATATTAAGCTTACCGGAGAACAGGAAGATCAGGAAGAATCTATGGCATTCTTAAGTAAAGCGATGTTGTTGGCTTTATTCCTCATACTTTT